>SSTA01000345.1 GCA_009469685.1 Azonexaceae bacterium
AATACTGCCCGGGAGCAAAGCAAGGGCCTCGGGCTCGGCCTCTCGATCGTCGACCGTCTCGCCCACGCCCTGAATACGCCGATCTCCCTCTGCTCCCAGCCGGGTGCCGGAACCACGTTCAGCGTAACGCTGCCGCTCTGCCCGCCACCGACGCCCATGGAAACCCAGTCCCTGCGTCCGGGACAACGCCCGGAACTACTGGCCGTAGGAAGCGACGAAGCCCTGTCCGCCGCCCTGCGCCTGGCGTCGGGGTGGGGATGGGATACGCGATGGACCGATATCGAATCCTGCCTGTCCGGCGTTCCCTCGACGGCGGTGATCATCGCGGATTTCCCGGGCGCGACGACGCTGGCCGGGGTGCTCCCCGGTCTGCACCCCCTCATTGCCATCACGGATGGCCATCAGGCTGCGCCGGTGGGAAGCTACGTGCTCGCCGCACCGATCCGGCCGGCCAAGCTCAGGGCTCTCCTGGAACAGCTTCAGAAAACCGCGTCGAGATCCACCGCGTAACGGGCGACGGCCACCAGGGCCTGGGTACGGCTGGTGACACCCAGTGCCTTGAAGACGGCTGTCGCATGTATTTTCACCGTCCCTTCGGAAAGATCCAGCTGCTGCGCGATGTCCCGGTTCGAATGACCCCGAACCATGAGAGCAAGAACCTGGGCCTGGCGGTCGGTCAGACCGATTTCGGCGGGCTTGACCCCGCCCTTCTTGGGTGGCGGCAGAGGTTGTTCGTCGTCAAGCTTAGCGGCTTGAGTCGGTCCGTCCGGCCGTACGAGGTTGCCTGCCAGCACTTCGCGAACCGCATTGAGCAGGGCTTCGCCCGTATAAGCCTTTGGAATGAAACCCGATGCTCCGTGGTTCATGACGCGGGTTACGGTCGGCACGTCGTCGAAAGCCGAAACCACCGCCACCGGTATAGCCGGATATCGCTTGCGCAAGATATCCAGGCCGGCAAAGCCATCGATTCCGGGTAAGGCAAGATCCAGGAGAACAAGATCGAAATCCTGTTCGTTGTCGAGAAGATTGAGGGCCGACTCGAAATCGGCTCTCTCGGCCACCGAGACGTCATCCTCCAACTGGGCCAGCAATCTGGCCAGCCCTTCGCGCACAAGCGCGTGGTCCTCCACCACGAGCAACTTCAACATGTCATTTTCCCAACCCCGTTTTTTTTAATTTAGCATTTTCCTTCCCGCGGTGACAGCGAATCTAGTTTAAGATTTGAGCAAATATTAACGATGGAGACAAAACCATGGCCCAGGATCGCCCCAACGCCAACGACCCCCTGGATTTTGTACGCAATATGTGGGGGAACATGGGTTTTTCACTGCCCGGCATGGTTGCTCCCACTTTTGATGAAGACGAACTTGAGCAGCGCATCAACGACCTGAAGACGGTAGAAGGCTGGCTAAGGATGAATCTTTCCATGCTGCAGATGACCATCCAGGGCCTGGAAATGCAAAAAACGACCATCAGCGCAGTCAGGGCCGTGGGGACCATGGCCAGCAACGCGATGGGCGCCGGCGCTGTTGCCGAACCCGCTGCACCCGCGGCACCACCGGATGACAGCGGCGCCCCCCAAGCCGCCATGTGGCCGTGGACCATGATGCAGCAGATGCACGAACACCTGCAGAACCAGGCTGAGGCGATCAAGAACGCCTCCCCGGCACCGACCGTTGCCAAACCTCGCCAACGCCAGCGCAAGAAGACCTGATTCCGGTCAGGCGACCCAGGCGGCCCAGAAGGGCAGGGTCAGCATCGATGCCAGGGTCGTCGCGGAAATCAGCCAAGCGACGCTCTTGCCATCGCCGCCCATGCGCATGGCCAGGATGTAGGCGGACGATGCCGTGGGAAGGGCGGCAAAGAGGACAGCAATCCGGAAGTTGAGCCCTTCGAGTCCATAAATCTGGGCAAGCCCCAGGGTCGCCAGCGGCAAGGCGACGAGTTTCACCGCAGCGATCCACAGTGACGCGCCGCGCACGGCGTCATCCCCGTCGAGGCGCAGCGCCGCCCCTACCGCAATCAGCCCCAAGGCCACCGCCGCGTCGGCCAGCCGCCCCAGGAAGGCCTGGACCGGAGCGGGAGGAATCCAGCCAACAAGATTGAGCGCAAATCCAGCCGTCGTTCCCCAGATGAGTGGATTTCGCGCAATCTCACGGAACAGCCCCGCCTCTCCGTGCCGGGCAAGCATCCATACCGAAACCAGATTGGCCAAGGGTACAGCCGCCCCCACCACCAGTCCCATGGTCGCGATTCCGGCGGCTCCGTAGAGCATGCCGGACACGGCAAGAGCAATGTAAGAGTTGAAACGGTAGCTGCATTGGAAAATTGACGCAAAAACCAGCGGCGGAAGGGGGGTTAAGAGGCGCGGCAACCCGCCCAAGATCATCCCGACGGCCATGGCGGACAGGGCGGTCGCCAGTAGAGGCAGGGCAGTGAAAAGGTCGAGGCGGGTTCGGACGATGGCATTGATCAGAAGGGCGGGGAAGAGGACGAAATAGACGAGTTTCTCGACCCCCGACCAGAAATGGTCCCCCAGCCGCATCCAACGCCGAAGCGCCGCCCCCAGGAGAATGAGGGCAAAATCCGGCATCAGGAGCAAGGCGGTATCCATGGGCCGCATTGTAGGCCGGCTGGAAAGGCCGGCCATTGGGGACTTCCACAGTTCCCGCCCCTAGTCTCAATTCGCTTCGCAGCGCGAAAGCAAATCCGCCTCGATCTCCAGTTCAAGCCCGGGACTTAGCGGACGATCCAGATAGTGTCCCTGATAGAGCCGAAACGCATTGGCGGCGCGGCGCGCCCACGGAGTCTCCCACGATTCGACGCGCACGCGGACCATCCCCACCTGTTCTTCGCGCACGGCCTCCGGCCTACTGACACAGGGTCGCGCTGTCGCCAACCGTACGAATTCCTCTCGGCTGTAGCGATCGATGGTCTTGCCCGGCACTTCCGGGCACACCTCCAAGCGACGACTACGCACTTCCGCCCCGGCCACCGTTCCTTTGAGCCAAAACACCGGATCGGTGGCAATCCATCCCGCCCCACCCTCACGCACCATGACGCAAGTCCCGGCATGCAGGAATTCCGGCTGGGCGAACATCATCCGCGCCGAAGGCCGCAATGCCGGCTCGTTCGCCCCCGCAACCGCTGAAATCAAGATGACCCAAACCGCAATCCAGCGCATTCTTTCTCCCCCATTCCCGCGACCGTCCCCGGTCACCCCAATCCAACACGGCTTGCCGCCCGCGCTACCTGGCCTCTGCCAGCTCGACGCGAGAGAAGGCCCTCGGTTCGGCCCACAAGTCCTGCGACGACATCGGCAAGGGCTCTCCGCGAACCGCTATAGCCAACGTTTGCGGCGGCGGTAGTGCTTCACATTCTTGTAGGACTTGCGCCCCTCCGCCGAAAGCCCAAGGTAGAACTCCTTCACATCCTCGTTGTTGCGCAATTCGTCCGCAGCCCCCTCCATGACGACCCGCCCGCTCTCGAGGATGTACCCGAAATCGGCATGGGCCAGGGCGGCCAGGGTGTTCTGTTCGGCCAGAAGAAAGCTCACCTGCTCACGGGCATTGAGATCGCGGACAATGGAGAAGATTTCGGCGACGATCTGTGGCGCCAAACCCATGGAAGGTTCGTCGAGCAGGATCATTTCCGGTCGAGCCATGAGGGCTCGGCCGATGGCGCACATCTGTTGTTCGCCACCCGAGGTATAGCCGGCCTGGACGTTTCGCCTTTCCCTCAGACGTGGAAAGTAGTGGTAGACGCGCTCCAGTTCAATCCGCATTTCGCTTCGCGAAGGCCGACGAACGTAAGCGCCGGTCAGCAGGTTTTCCTCGATGGTCAGGTGGGCAAAGCAATGACGACCCTCCATCACCTGGATGACGCCTTTGCGCACCAGTTCGCTTGGACTCAGGCGGTCGATGCGTGCCCCCTTGAATTCGATGCAGCCTTTGGTGACGTCCCCGCGTTCGGCCCGTAGAAGGTTGGAAATCGCCTTCAATGTCGTCGTCTTGCCGGCGCCGTTGGCTCCGAGCAGGGCGACGATTCTTCCGCGCGGTACCGCAAGAGAGACCCCCTTGAGGACAAGTATGACGTGGTCGTAAATGACCTCGACATTGCTGACCTTGAGATAGTCTTCGCTGGCAGTTGTCATCGCTCTGGCTTGAAAACGGAACGGGAGGACTGATCCTCCCGTTCGCCCTTTCCCCTCAGGACTCCTTGGCGCAATTCCGGGGGGTAATGCCTTTTTCCTTGGCATATTGCAGAGCAGTGGCCTGGAAGAGCGGATGGACCAGGCTCTTGTTGCCTTCCAGCCAATCGGATACGACGACCCATTTGCCGCCATCCCATTGCTGGATCTTCACTTTTCCCGACCCCTCGTGGTTGGCGCACGACGTCCTGACCTCAGGGAGCAGGCCAGTGGCGCCCAGGGCTTTCAAGCGGGCGTCGGTGATGTTGAGATTTTCCATCCCCCAACGGACCTGCTCGCCCGTCATGGCTTTGCCTTTGCCATATTTCTCTTGCGCCTTGCGGATCGCTTCCACCGAGAGAATCGCGCTGGCGACTCCCCGATTGTAGAGTACGGTGCCGATCTTGCCCGGATCGGGAAGGTTGCCCTTACCCGCCCCGTAAACCACTTTTTCGATTTCAGCGATGAGAGGCACCGCTTTCCCTGCCACGTTGAAGGTGGCCGAAAGATAACCCTTGGCGGCTTCCCCCGCCGGTACGGTATCCTCCTCCGAACCGGCCCACAAGGAACCGATCATGCGATCCCTTGGAAAACCGACCTTCTGAGCGGCTTTGAGGGCGGTCTGATTCATCACGCCCCAGCCCCAGAAGATCACGTAATCGGGCTTCTCCTGGCGTATCCTGAGCCACTGGGCTCCTTGCTCATTGCCGGGATGGGCGACCGGAATCTCGACCAACTCAAATTTCCCGAGGCGGGCCTCGGCTTCCAAGGCAATGATTGCTTCCTTGCCGTAGGCCGAGTCGTGATAGAGATAGACGATCTTCTTCCCTGCCAGACTTCCCTTCTCCTTATCTCTCAGGTATCTGACGATGGCCGAGGCCTGCATCTGGTAGGTGGTAACCAAGGGGAAGGCGTAGGGGAATACGCTTCCATCGGTAGCGTCGGTGCGGCCGTAGCCGACCATGGCCAGAGGAATCTTGTCAGCGGCGGTCTTGTCGATGAGGGCGTAGGAGATTCCGGTGGATAGCGGATGGATCGGCCCCGACGATACCCTCGCCTTTGTCTTCAGGCGTTCGTAGCATTCGACGCCCTTGGCG
>SSTA01000063.1 GCA_009469685.1 Azonexaceae bacterium
CGAGCCCTGGCTGGTGAGAAAACTCAACGCGGCCTATGACCGAGTTCTGAGCGTGGCCCTGGCCAACGGCCGCCCACTGGCCATCGGAGCGGTGGCTGTCCTGATTGCAACCGCTGGCGCCTATGCGCTCCTCGGCAAGGCGTTCATGCCGACCATGGACGAGGGCGACCTCATCATGCAGCTCGAGAAGCTGCCCTCCATCGGCTTCGATCAGACGATTGCGGTGGACGGCCGCATCCAGCGCGCCGTCCTGGAACAGGTGCCGGAAGTGAAAGCCATCGTCGCCCGCACCGGCTCCGATGAACTCGGGCTCGATCCCATGGGCCTCAATCAGACCGATACCTTCCTGGTGCTGAAACCCCGCGAGGAGTGGCGCACGCCCAACCCGGGCTGGCTCACCGACCAGTTAAGGACGGTGATGGAGGCCTTCCCGGGCATTGGCCATTCCTTTACCCAGCCGATCGACATGCGGGTCTCGGAAATGCTGACCGGCGTGCGCGGCGACCTGGCCATCAAGATCTACGGTAGCGACCTGCCGACCCTCAATCGCCTGGCGGGCGAGATCGAGGCGGTGGTCAGAAAGGTGCCGGGGGCCGAGGATACCTTTACGGTCAAGAACGAGGGCGTGCAATACCTCAAGGTGGCGGTGGACCGGCTGGCGGCGGGCCGCTTCGGGCTCAATGTCGACGATGTCCAGAGTGACCTCAAGGACCTCCTCGAAGGGCGCAATATCGGCACGGTCATGGAGGGCGGAAGGCGGGTGCCGGTGCTGCTGCGCGGGCCCGACTGGCTGCGCGTTTCCCCTGCCGCCTTCGAAGCCCTGCGCCTGACGACCCCCGGTGGCGGCAGCGTTCCCTTGGCGTCGGTGGCGAAACTGGAGCGGGTCGATGGGCCGGTCAAGGTCGACCGCGAAAACGCCCAACGCTACGTCGTGGTCCAGTCGAACGTGCGCGACCGCGATCTGGTCGGCTTCGTCGAGGACGCCAAGACGGCGGTGGCGCGAGACGTCAAGCTGCCGGAAGGCTACCGCTTGGCCTGGGGCGGGCAGTTCGAGAACCAGCAGCGGGCAGCGGCACGGCTGGCCATCGTCGTACCGGTGGCGTTGCTGCTGATCTTTTTCCTGCTCTTCTCCACCTTCCGCTCGGTGCGGCAGGCCGTGCTGATCCTCTCCAACGTACCCTTTGCCATGGTTGGCGGCATTTTTGGCCTGCTCATCGCGCGCGAATACCTGTCGGTGCCCGCCTCGGTCGGCTTCATCGCGCTGCTCGGCATTGCCGTATTGAACGGCGTCGTCATGGTGAGCTATTTCAATCAGCTCCTGGCGGAAGGCATGCCCCTCGCCGAAGTCGTCGTCGAAGGCGCCAAGCGGCGCCTGCGGCCGGTCATGATGACTGCCAGCATCGCCGCTTTCGGTCTGGTGCCCATGCTCTTCGCCAGCGGACCGGGGTCGGAAGTCCAGCGGCCTCTGGCCATCGTCGTCATCGGGGGCCTGGTGACTTCCACGGCGCTCACCTTGATTCTGTTGCCGGTCCTCTTCCGCCGCTTTGGCGTCGAGAAGGCCGGCGCCATTGCCGAAAGGACCCTGCATGCCTGATGTCGTACTAACGCTGGTGATGCCGACGGACGTCGCCCAGCAGGTGGAAGACCTATTACTGGAGCATCCGGAATTGGTGAGCGGCTTTGGCACCAGCCTTGTGGATGGCCACGGATCGGCGGTACAGCTCGTGGAACCGGGCGAACTCGTGAGCGGCCATTCGCCGCGGGTGCAGATTCAGACGGTCGGCGACCCGGACCGCCTCCAGACGATGCTGAGGGTGATCCGTGAGCATTATCCCCATGCGAACATCTTCTACTGGCTGGCGCCGACACTTGCAGTGGGGCGGATCATATGAAGATCGCCCTCTCGTGTTTCGGGTTCTTCCTGGCCGCCACGGCGCACGCGGTGGAGCCCGCTGCGGCGTCGCCCGATTTGCCGCCCAACGATATGGTGGTGCGCATCCTGCAGGCGGCGCCCACGGTTCAGGAAGCCGGCAGCCTGGTGCGGGTCGAGGAGGCCAACCGCACTCGTCTGGAAGCCGGGCACTATGAATGGAACGTGCGCCTCACCGGCCAACGTCGGCGCGTCGAAGCGCCGGATGCGCCAGTCGGACGGTTTTACGAACAGGGTGCCGCGATCGAACGAACGATCCGCCTTCCCGGCAAAGCGGAGCTCGATGCCGAGTTGGGCGCCAAGGGAGTCGAGAGTGCCGAATGGGCGCACGGCGATGCTCGGCACGAGGCGTCGCGCGGCCTCCTAAAGGCTTGGTTCGCCTGGCTGCGGGAAAGTGCCAGCGCCCAGCAATGGACAGCGCAGGTGGGCTTGCTCGAGCGGAACGCCAAGCAGCTTGTCCGACGCGGACAATTGGGGGATGCCGCCCGTGTCGAGTCCGTCCTCGCTGAAGCGGCATTCGCGCAAGCCGAGGCCCAGTTGGCGCAAGCGCGGGTGCGCGAGCGCACGGCAGCCGAGGAATTGCGTCGGCGCTATCCCGGCCTGCCGCTGCCAACCGGGGTGAAGCTCTCGGTCCCGGAAGCCGTGGGCGAGGGCGAAGCGGAGTGGGTAGCCGCCATCCTTGAACACAACCACGAACTCGGCCTGGCCCGCAGCGAGGCACAGCGTGCCCAGGTTGCCGCGAGCCGGAGCAGCCGTGACCAACTCCCCGATCCGACACTGGGCATGCATGTCATGCGTGAGCGCGGTGGTGAAGAGCATATCTTCGGCGTGAGCCTCACGATCCCGTTGGCGGGGAAGGCACGGCGCGCCGGTGCCGACGCGGCGCTGGCCCAGGCGGCCGCCGCGAGCAGCCGGGAGGCAGCGGCGCTGCAGAAGGTGACCACGGAAGCGGCGACACTCTATTACACGGCCCAATCGGCCCGTGCCAGCTGGGAAAGCAGCCGCTTGGCCGCCGAGCGGTTGACCCAGGCGGCGGACATGACGGCGCGGGCGTACCAGTTGGGCGAAGGCAACTTGAGCGACCTGCTGACTACGCGTCGGCTGGCCAATGAGGCGCAACTTGCGGCGCGGCTGGCCCAGCTCGAAGCGCTTGAGCTGCGCTACCGTCTGCTCCTCGACGCCCATCGGCTGTGGGTGTTCGACACCCACTGATGCCGGGTGAAGGCGCTACCAGGGCATGGGAGGCGCGATGCCCCCTTTGCGCAGC
>SSTA01000346.1 GCA_009469685.1 Azonexaceae bacterium
GAAAAATACTTGATTAAAATACTCAGATAACGATCTGGTAGCTTTAATGGAAATCAAGCGTTGCAGCAGCCTCTGGAAATGTAGGGACGATTCAGACAACATTCTGACCGAGGTTGACGGCCAATTCACACAACTCGGCCTTTGCCGACCTTCGCCCTTCGGCCAGAATCGGACAGCAATGCGCAGGTTACCTGCCGCTCAGCGAGGACTGGTCTTGAACAGCAGGTTTCTGTACCCAAGCCGGCGATCAGTCAGCACATTTCTCCAACCACTCCAGCATAGTCTCGTACAGTTTGTGCGGATCGAAGGGCTTGCTGATATGGTCGTTCATGCCGGCATCAAGGCAGGCTAGGCGGTCCTCGTTGAAAGCGTTCGCCGTCATTGCAAGAATGGGTGTGGTGATGTTCAGCGAGTCGGTACGAATCGCTTGCGTCGCTTCGACACCGTTCATCACCGGCATCTGCATGTCCATCAGGATCAGGGCATAACGGTTTCGCTGGGCCAGTGCCAGCGCCTTCTGTCCGTCTTCAGCTAAATCCACGACCAGCCCCGCATCTTCCAACAGGCCGCGCGAAACTTCCTGCGTGATCGGCTCATCTTCCGCCAGCAGGATACGTGTGCCGGTATATTTGGCTTGCAGCCTTTGTTCGGCGGGCGAAGGCGAAAAAGTCGGTGCTGGTGAGGCGGCACTGTGTTCGTGTTTCTTGAAAGGTATGACGAACCAGAAGGTGCTACCTTGCCCAAGTGCGCTCTCGACGCCGATTGTCCCTCCCATGAGTTCCACTAGCCGCTTGCTGATTGCCAGCTCGAGTCCGGTACCGCCGTACTTGCGGGTCATGCTGTTGTCGGCTTGCTCGAAGGAGCGAAACAGCCGCGACTGTGCTTCATCATCGATACCGATGCCGGTATCAATCACATCGAAGCGCACTTGCAATACGCTGGGGGTTTGGCCGACCGGGCAGGTGCGCACGGTAACCGCGCCTCTGGCGGTAAATTTGATGGCGTTGCCGACGAGGTTGAAGAGAATTTGGCTCAGTCGCAGCGGGTCGCCTTTGATAGGCTGGCGGAGGAGTTCGGCATGCAAGTCGGTGACGAGTTGCAGACCTTTCTCGGTGGCTTGGTGGCCGAGGTTGACGACGACGTTCTCGACGCTCTGGTTTAGTTGCAGAGGCATGTCTTCGAGCACCATACGCTGGGCTTCGATCTTGGAGAGGTCGAGGATACCGTTGATAACACCGAGCAAGCGCTCGGCAGAGAGTTTTGCTTTGTCGAGTTGATCGAGTCCTCTGGCATCAACCATGCGCCGCTTGGCCAGATCGATCATGCCCAACACGCCATTCATCGGCGTGCGCAGTTCGTGGCTCATGTTGGCCAGGAAGGCGCTCTTGGCAATATTGGCGGTTTCGGCGGCGACTTTGGCTTCGACAAGGTCGGTAGTGCGCGAATTTACAAGCTCCTCGAGATGGTGGCGGTGTTGCTCCAGTTCGAATTCGATCTGTTTGCGTTTGGTGATGTCAGTGTGGGTTCCCACCATGCGCAGCGCTTTGCCTGAGGCATCGCGTTCAATCACCAAACCGCGGTCGAGAATCCATTTCCAACTGCCGTCTTTGCAAAGGACTCGGTGCTCATTGGTATACACCGGTGTCTTTCCGTCGAGATGAACCGTAACATCGGCCATGACCCGGGCCATATCTTCGGGATGAATGCGTTTGCTCCATTCGTCCAGTCCATCTCCAATTTCAGCATCCGAATAGCCAATCATCTCCTTCCAGCGCAGGCTGAAGAACACCTTGCTCTGTAGTACGTCCCAGTCCCACACCCCGTCGCCTGCGCCTTCAAGGGCGAACCTCCAACGCAACTCGCTCTCCCGCAACAAATCCCCGCTGTGCCTGAGCTCTTCAGTCAGGTTATCGGCAATTTCCCTGGCGCGGACCTGCGTGCGTGCCAATGCAAACATCAACCCGCTAAGCAGACTGCTGAGCAGGATGCCACCGGCCAGTGTTGCCCAGGCGCTCGCATAGCTGACAGGAGCCATGTCTTTACCGGCATGAAATGCCAGTAACCAATGCTGGCCATTGAAATCAATGCTGCGCTGCTGGTAGAAGAGCGGATCAACTTTCCGGCTGCGATCCGGGCGGCTATCGTACAGAAGGCTGTCAGCCTTCGCTTCTGCGCCAGCATAAATGTGCAGATGCACCTGCCTCGTTTTGTGCTCATCCCAATGGGAAAGAATCCCTTCCAACAGGTCTTTCATCCGATAGGGGCTGTAAGACCAACCGATCAACGCGGTGCGACGTTGCTCGACGGTGTCGATCGGTGCGCCACTGCGATAGACCGGGACGTACATCAGCGTTCCCGCTTGCACTTCCTTGCCGGTCTCCTGAACCAGTTCAACCTTGCCAGACAATGCGGGGGCCCCGCTGTCGCGCGCTTGTTCCATGGCGGCACGGCGCACCGGTTCAGAGAACATGTCGTACCCGAACGCGCGCAGATTACGGTCGCGGAACGGTTCCAGATAGATGATGGAGGTGTAGAGGGGGCGCTCGCCCGCCGGGCGCACCGTGTAGTCGGGAAAGCCTTCGGCGCGAACTTTGGCGACATGGGCAGCCAGTTGTTGCGCTGGAATCAATTGCGAAAAACCGACACCCTGTACCCCGGGAATACTGTCCTGGGCACGAAGTTTCTCAACGTAGGCTTGCCACTCGCGGCGATCAACTGTGTTGGATGCGGCAAAGAAACCCGCGCCGCCCTTGAGAATCAGAGCACAGGTGTCGAGTCGCTCGCGTATTTTGAGTGTGATCTGGTCGCTGGTGAACGCGAATCCTTCCTTCGCATCATGTTCAATGGCCTGCTTGACCTCAAGGCTTGCAAGTAACGTGCATACAAGCCCGACAACAAAAGCCAGCCAAGGGGCGACCTGACGACTCATGGCAGCGGGCGAGTTATGCGGGGGGGGCATTACCAACGTTCCTCGGAGAATAGGTTCTAATTTCGGTTTTACGCCATGCAATGTTATTTTGCTTGACAACTCATTTCTTGCCAATCAACAACTAACGTTAAGCCTGCCAATGGCAGGCTCGACGGCAATGGGTCGAAAACACGTATTCGCTGAACAGAAAGCTGCAGTTTAAGATCTGACCTCGCTGAGTGGCAGGTAACCGCCACATTGCCGCCCGATTGCAGCCGAAAGGCGAAGGTCAGCACTGGCCGATCTTCGGACACCCAAAATCATTGCTGTACTCAGAACGGCCGGGATATGCTGCGGGCGCAAGGGGCCTCGATCGAAGGAGCCCGAACAGTGGAGAACTCAGTTGCAAGCCCAACTCGCGCCGGCCCCGATTCGTCTCGCTCATCCCCGCGCTTTCCGCTGCCGCTTAACCTCGCCAAGATCGAGCCGGTGAAGCCGTGGCGACGTATGCGGTAGGCGACATCCAGGGCTGTTTCGATTCCTTCCGAAGGCTCCTGGACCTCTGTGCCTTCGATCCGCTGGCGGATCGCCTCTGGCTGGTGGGGGATCTCGTCAATCGCGGCCCCCGTTCCCTGGAGACCCTGCGCTTCGTCAAAGGGCTCGGCGATGCGGCAGTTACCGTATTGGGCAACCACGACCTCTACCTCCTGATGGTGGCGGAAGGGGGGGCGAAGTACCGGGCCAAGGACGATACCCTGGACGAGGTGCTCGCCGCTGCGGACTGCGGCGAACTCCTGGATTGGCTCCGCGGCCAGCGCCTCTGTCATACCGAAGGGGACTACTGCCTGGTCCATGCCGGACTGCTTCCCCAGTGGACGGCCGCTCGCGCGCGTCAATTGGCGGAAGAGGTGGAAGCGGCCTTGCAGGGGCCTCGCTTCAGGGAATTTGTCCTCAACCTGTGGGGCAGCGAACCGGCGGCCTGGTCTGACGACCTCGCGGGTTGGCCGCGGCTGCGGGTGATTGTGAATGCCATGACCCGCATGCGCTTCTGTACGCCGGAAGGGGTGATGGAATTCCATACCAAGGGCGAGACGGCCAACGCCCCCGCAGGTCATCTCCCCTGGTTCGAGGCGCCGGGCCGCCGAAGCGCCAGCACCGTCCTGGTGACCGGCCATTGGTCGGCCCTCGGGCTCAAGCTCCTGCCCAATCTCCTGGCCCTGGACTCAGGTTGCCTGTGGGGCGGCCATCTGACGGCGCTGCGACTGGAAGACCGGCGGGTCTTTCAGGTGGATTGTTCGGCGGGGGAAGCGCAGCCGCTGTGCAGATAGCGGCGCGGGCGGCGGCGGCGACGGCACGGCGGTCGGACCCGTCCTGACCGAGGGCGGGAGTCGTGGCGAGGCGGGCCACCAGTCGCCGGCGGGCCAGGATGTTCTTCAGACAATCGCCCAGGGAAATGTCCCCATCGTAACGCGGTGCCAAGCTGCGCTCGCCGTCCGGTTCCCAGTAGGAGATCGCCGCGGGGACCACCGGCCGCCCGGCGAGGAGCGCCGGTTGAAGCAGGGCAGCGTGGAAGTGCAGCACATGGGTGCCGTCGGTGGTGGTCCCTTCGGGAAAGACCGCCACATGCTTGCCCTGGGCGAGGACTGCGGCGATTTCCGCGTTGATCAGGCGGGCGTGGCCACGGCTGCCCCGCTTCAAGAAGATGGTGTCGTTGATTCCGGCCAGCCAGCCCATCACGGGCCAATGGCGCACTTCTTCCTTGGAGACGAAGGCAGAAGGCAATGCCGCATTGACGACGAAGATGTCCAGCCAGGAGACGTGGTTGGCGACCACCATGCTGCCCGGTACGGCGTGGGCGAGATCGGCGTCGAGCCGGATGCCCAGGATGTCGAGCATGGCCTTCGACCACCAGCGCTTGAGGCGCAGGCGATGGGGGTCGCTGCTGAAGGGGAAGACGCAGGCGGCGGTGACGACGCCCTGAAACAGGAGTCCCGCCACCCGGAGGAGGCGGAACCAGCGGAGGAAGGCAGGCGTCGAGTTCAGTCTTGCGGTCCCAAGAAATGTTTGGCGTAGCGGCCTTCCACCCGGGCCATGGGCATCAGGATGGGCAGGTCGGCGGTGTTGAAATCCGGGTCCCAGGCCGGTTCACCGCAAATCCAGGCGCCGGCGCGCAAGTAGCCCTTGATGAGGGGCGGCGTTTCGGTCGGCTGGTCATGCTTCAAGGCGGCCAGGGGGAGCGGGCAGCGCGGGAAGACGCGGTATTCCGCCGGCCCCAGGTGATCGCCCAGGCGATTATACAGGCTGGCCGCCCCGTGGCCGCCGTCGGCCATACTGATCGAGGCGCAACCCATCAGGTAGTCGTAGCGGTTCTCGGTCATGAAGCGGGCAAGGCCGGACCACAGCAGGGCGATGGTGGCTCCGCTGCGATAGTCGGGATGGACGCAGGAGCGCCCGATTTCCACCAGGCGGGGACGCAGATGCTGGAGTCGGGTGAGATCGAATTCGTTTTCCGAGTAGTAGCCGATCCGGCGGGCATTTTCCGGGGTCAGGATGCGATAGGTGCCGACCACCTCGCCGGCATCGTCGTCGCGCACCACCAGATGGGCGCAGTAGGGATCGTAGAGGTCGTGATCGACCCCGGGAGTGCGCGTCGGCAGAGTGGCGCCCATTTCTCCGGCGAAGACGCGATAGCGCAGGCGCTGGGCGTCGAGAACCTCGCCCTCGTGGTGGGCGAGTCCGACGGAGAGTTTGGGCCGGGCGGCACGCGCCCGGGCGACCGATGCTTCCTTGTGCTGTTCCATGGTTTTCCCCTAGGTTGTCTGGGGGAGCACTTTAGGGACAGCCGGTTACACCTCTGTTGACGCAATGTTGCGGATTGATTGCGCTCCGGTCACCAGGGCCGGGAGCCGAAGGCCCTGGCGTGGCGCGATGCGATTTCTTCGCGACTGGGCACATGGTTCTGGCCGCCGCGATGGGCGATCTTGATGGCGCCCATGACGGCCGCCAGCCGGCCGGTACTGGACCAGTCGAGACCGTTGGCGATGCCGTAGAGCAGGCCGGCCCGGTAGGCGTCGCCGCAGCCGGTGGGGTCCACCACGGCATCCGCCTCGACGCAGGGAATGTCGAGGCGTTGACCGTCGGCATGGATCTCCGATCCCGCACCGCCCTTGGTGACGATCAGGGCGCGGACTTCGCCCGCAAGTTGTTCGAGTTTGCGGCCGGTGCGCTCGCAAAGGAGCCTGGCCTCGTAATCGTTGAAGCAGGCGTAGTCGGCCAGCCGCAGGAAATCGATGAGTTCATCGCCGCTGAACATGGGCATGCCCTGGCCCGGGTCGAAGATGAAGGGGATGCCGGCGGCGGCAAAGTCCCGCGCGTGCTGGAGCATGCCTTCCCGGCCATCGGGCGCGACGATGCCGAGGGTGGCGTCGCCGGCGGCGGTCACCTTGTTGAGGTGGGAGAAGCTCATGGCGCCGGGGTGGAAGGCGGTGATCTGATTGTCGTCCAGGTCGGTGGTGATGAAGGCCTGGGCGGTGTAGCTGCCGGGGACGTGGCGGATCATGCGGCGGGAGAGGCCTAACTTGTCCAGGCGCTCGAAGTACGGCGGCGCGTCGTCGCCAACGGTGGCCATGATCAGCGGGTCGCCTCCCAGAAGCTGCAGGTTGTAGGCGATGTTTCCGGCGCAGCCGCCGAACTCCCGGCGCATTTCCGGAACCAGGAAGGCGACGTTCAGGATGTGGATCTGTTCCGGCAGGATGTGGTTCTTGAAGCGGTCCGGAAAGACCATGATGTTGTCGAAGGCGAGGGAGCCGCAGATGAGCGTGGACATGGCGTGAGGTCAGGGATAGAAGACGTAGAGGCGATAACCGGCCGCTCCCGCTTCCCGGGCGTCGATCCAGAGCTTGACGGCGGTATCGGAACCGGGCGCGAAAGCAGCGGGGTCGGCCTGGGGCGGGAGATAGTCGGCCGCAGCGAGCACCCGGCGGGCGACAACGGCATCCTGGGCATCGGTGAGCGTCAGTTCGAGGGCGGGCCAGGATTGCGGGAAGGGGGCGCGGTTGCGCAGATTGGCGGAGAGGATTAGTAGCCCGCGGGCGGCGTCGGCCTGGAGGTCCGAGGCCTCGATGCTGACCAGATCGGCGACCCGAGGCAGGGGGACGGGAATGCCCAGGGCGTCGTAGGCGCCGAGGGCAGCCGGAAGTCGCTGGGCGATTTCGGTTCGCCAGTGGTAGGCGAACTGGGCGGCGAGCACGACGAGCAGAATCAGGGCGGCCAGGAGGAAGGGCCAGACGAGCCGCCGGGGGGCCTCGGCCACCAGACCGCCCAAGGAATCGGCAGCCAGCGCGCCAGCAGACCAGCGGCTGAATCCCGGGGTCTCGGCCAGCTCCCGCGCTGCAGCGAGACCGGCCTCGCGGGCGGCCTGGGCCGATTCTTCCGGGGTTTCGTCGGTGGATTCCGGCGGGTGGGCAGGATCGGCTTTGGATTCCGGCTCCTCCCCGGGGGATTCCGCCTCGGTCAGGACTACGGCTTCAGCATGGGCCGCGGGGGATTCGTCGGCGTGCGCGGCGGGGATGTCTACGGCGATCGCGGCGGAGGCAGCGTCCGGTTTCGCCACGGGCGGGGCAGCCTGACGAAGGTCTTCTGCAGTCGATCCGGCGGGTTCAGGACTCTCCAACGAGGCTAGGGTCGGCGGGGGGAAACCGCCGGGAGCGGGCGGTTGAACCTCGGGGAGTGGCGCGTCCACCAGACTCTCGAGAGCGTTGAACACGCCCTGGCATTGTCCGCAACGGACCTTGCCGGCGCGGACCCGCAATTGCTCGGGAGTCACCCGAAAGACGGTCGAGCAGAGGGGGCAGGCCGTGCGCATCATGGCTTTACCCCGGCCAGGCAGACCCAGCCATCCCGGCTATCGGCGACGGCGAGAGGGATCCAGCTCTTGTAGAGGTCAACGATCTCGGCAGCCTGCTCGGCGAGGATGCCGGAAAGTACCAGGGAGCCGCCCCGTTTAACACGGGCACAGAGGGCGGGAGCGAGGACGCGCAGGGGGTTGGAGAGGATGTTGGCCACGACGAAATCATACTCGCCGTCCAGCGGTGAGTTCGAGTCGGTGAAAACGGCGGTGACGCCGTTGCGCTCGGCGTTGGCGCGGGCGGCGGCGACCGCCTGGGGGTCGATGTCGACTCCGACCACCCGCGAGGCGCCGAGGCGGGCCGCTGCGATGGCCAGGATGCCCGAGCCGCATCCATAGTCGAGGAGGGCGGCGCCGGGGCGAAGCGCCTTGTCCAGCCATTCCAGGCACAGCCTTGTGGTGGGGTGGGAGCCGGTGCCGAAGGCCATTCCGGGGTCGAGGATCAGGCTGATGGCGTCGGGGTCCGGGGCGTCATGCCAGGACGGTACGATCCACAGGCGATGGGAAATGCGTATGGGGTCGAACTGGGCTTGCGTCAGTTGGACCCAGTTCTGCTCGGCGATTTGTTCCACCGCGTAGTGCGGCGGGCCGGCGAGGCCGGCTCGCTCGGCCGCGGCAGCCAGAATGCCGGCCACGTCGGCGTCCGTTTCGAACAGGGCGGTAATCCGCGAATGCTGCCAGAGGGGCGCTGCTGGCGATCCGGGCTCGCCGAACTGGGGTTTTTCGTCGGGCGTACCGGCATCGGCGTCCTCGATTCCGGCGGACAGGGCGCCCCCGTCGAGGAGCGCGTCGCACAATGCCTCCGCGTGATCCGCATCGGCAGCGAAGGTGATATTCAGCCAGGGCATCCGGACCGCCCCCTCCCCCGACCCGGGATCAGCCCTTGACCTCGGCCTTCTGGGCCAATTTCTGCTCCAGATAATGGATGCTGGTTCCACCCTCGATGAAGTGGGCGTCGTGAAGCAGTTCCATGTGCAGAGGGATGTTGGTCTTGATGCCCTCGATGCCCATTTCCGACAAAGCGATTCGCATGCGGCGGATGGCCTGGTCCCGGGTGTCGCCGTAGGCGATGACTTTGGCCACCATGGAATCGTAATGGGGGGGGACGGTGTAGCCTTGGTAGATGTGGGTGTCCACCCGGATGCCGGGCCCGCCGGGCGGGTGATAGGAATTGATCTTTCCCGGGGAAGGCATGAACGTGAAGGGATCTTCGGCGTTGATGCGGCATTCGATGGCATGGCCGCGGCAGGCGATGTCCTTCTGGCGGTAGCTCAGCTTCTCCCCGGCGGCGATGCGGATCTGCTCCTGGACGATATCCACGCCGGTGATCGCCTCGGTTACCGGGTGCTCCACCTGGACGCGGGTGTTCATTTCGATGAAGAAGAACTCGCCGTTCTCGTAGAGGAACTCGAAGGTTCCGGCACCGCGGTAGCCAATCTTGCGGCAGGCGTCCGCGCAGCGGTCGCCGATGCGAGTGATGAGCCGGGAGGGAATCAACGGTGCAGGCGCTTCCTCGATCACCTTCTGGTGGCGGCGCTGCATGGAGCAGTCCCGCTCGCCCAGGTAGATCGCGTTCTTGTGGGTATCGGAAAGGACCTGGATTTCCACGTGGCGGGGGTTCTCCAGGTACTTTTCCATGTAGACCACGGGATTGCCGAACGCCGTCTGGGCTTCCTGCCGAGTCATCTGGACCGCATTGACCAGCGCCGCCTCGGTATGGACGACGCGCATCCCGCGCCCACCGCCGCCGCCGGCCGCCTTGATGATCACCGGATACCCGATGGCGCGGGCGATGAGGACGATCTCCTTGGGGTCTTCGGGCAGGGCGCCTTCGGAGCCGGGTACGCACGGGACCCCGGCGGCCTTCATGGCATCCTTGGCGGAAACCTTGTCGCCCATCAGGCGTATGGTTTCCGCCGTGGGGCCGATGAAGACGAAGCCGGAGGATTCGACCCGCTCGGCGAAATCGGCGTTTTCCGAAAGGAAGCCGTAGCCGGGGTGGATCGCCTGGGAATCGGTCACTTCCGCCGCGGAGATGATGGCGGGAATGTTGAGGTAGCTCTGAGCCGAGGGGGCCGGGCCGATGCACACCGATTCGTCGGCCAGTTTGACGTATTTCGCTTCGCGGTCGGCCTCGGAATGGACCACCACGGTCTTGATGCCCAGTTCGCGGCAGGCGCGCTGGACGCGCAGGGCGATCTCGCCCCGGTTGGCAATGAGGATTTTCTCAAACATATCGGGTCTCCGGGGCGAGATCGCCCTGGTGGCCTGGGGCCACGGGGCCGTGTGGCTGCGCCGCTGCGCCGCCCGGAGTCGGCTGGTCGCCCCGGTTGGCGATGGGGATTTGCTCAAACATTCTGTGGGTGTCCTTTTTGGGCTATGACATAGCGCGCTGCGCGCATGAGCCTGCGCCGCAACAGGCCGCAGAATGGCGCATTGTCGAACATGGCGGGGTCTTAGCCGATGACGAACAGCGGTTCGCCGTATTCCACCGGTTGGCCGTTCTCCACCAGAATGGCCTTGATGGTCCCGGAGACGTCGGCTTCGATTTCGTTCAGCAGCTTCATGGCTTCGATGATGCACAGGGTATCGCCCTGTTTGACGCTTTGCCCGACCTCGGCCAGGGGTTCGGCTCCGGGCGACGGAGCCCGGTAGAAGGTCCCGACCATGGGCGACTTGACCACGTGGCCGTCCTCGATCTCGTCCTCGTCGTCCAGGTTGACCGCACTGGGCGCTGCCGCAGCACTGGCGGGGGCGGGAGCGCCCGCCGGCAGGGCGTAGTGTTGCATTGCGGCAGGTGCGGCGCCGTAATGCTTGGCGATGCGGACCTTTTCTTCGCCTTCGGTCACCTCCAGTTCCGAAATTCCGGATTCCTGGACGAGGTCGATGAGTTTCTTCAGCTTGCGCAAATCCATAGGGTTCCCCTGATGCGTGAATGGGCTGCAGCGGACCGCCCTGGGCGGTCAGTCGTTGTCGAGCGTATTGAGCAGATACTCCAGGGCCAGTAGATAGCCCTGATGACCGAGGCCGCAGATGACGCCAATGGCCAGGTCGGAAAAATACGAGTGGTGGCGGAACGGTTCCCGGGCATGCACGTTAGACAGGTGCACTTCGACGAAGGGAATCGCCACGGCCGCCAGGGCGTCCCGCAGGGCGACGCTGGTGTGGGTAAAGGCGGCGGGATTGATGATGATGGCCCGAATGCCTTGCTCGCGGGCCGCGTGGATACATTCGATGAGGGCGCCTTCGTGATTGCTCTGGAAAGCTTCCAGGGCAATGCCGGCAGCTTCCGCCCGGCGGGCCAGCGACCGATTGATGTCGCTCAGGGTGGCGGCTCCGTAGATCTGGGGCTCCCGGGTGCCGAGCAGGTTCAGATTCGGCCCGTGGAGAACCAGGATCCGCTTGCCGTCGGGTTTCTTGGAATTGCTTTTTTCCCTCTTCATGGCTGCAAGTTTGCCGCAAATCGCAGCAATTTGTCCAGAGGACGGCGCCTTGTTCAGCCCCCGGGGCCGGCCTTTGGCGGACCGGCGAGGTCGAGCAGATCGGCGTCCGAGAGGGCGCCGAAATGCTTCCGGCCGAGGGTGCCCTCCGGTGTGACGGCAACCGTGAAGGGAAGGATTTTCGCACGATTTCCCAACTCGTCGAGGAGGGCGGCCACTTCGCCACCGGCGACCGCGATGGGGTAATTGATCCCGGATTTCGCCCTGTATTCGCGGACATTCGTTTCCTGATCGAGGGCGATTCCCACGATGCGGATATCGGGCCGGCGGGCCTGAAGCCGAATCAGGGCGGGAATTTCCTCAAGACAGGGGGGGCACCAGGTCGCCCAGAAATTGACCAGAATCGGTTTGCCGCGCCAGGAATCCAGTTGCACTCGTTGGCCGTCAAGGTCGGTGAAGGGGGTCGTCAGCAGCAGGGTGGGGGACTGTTGCCCGTGCGTGCCGGGCTGATTCAGCCAGTGGGCCGCCCACAGACCTGCGACAAACGCGACGACCACTGCGATTCCGGCCGCCAGGGCTCGGGGAGCACTCACGTTGCCGTATCTTGGAGGAGCGCGGCGACGGATTCGGACCGTGCCTTGGCCCGCGGGCGTCCATCCCGGGTCTTGAAGGTCGTCCGTTCGAAAGCGGGCGGAAAGACGATCAGATTGGCCGGTGCGGTATCGGTTTCCACCACCAGCACGGCCTCCGCCTTGTCGTTGCGGGGTTCGACGTGGGTGTAGTCGATGCTGTGGTTGAGCAGGAAGATTTCCACATCCTTGGCGCTGTCTGCGAATAGCAGGATGTCGATACGGGAATGGGGGCCGGCGGTCCCATCGAGGACCGAGCCCGTCAGATAAGGGCGGTAGGGGGCGAGCAGTTCCATCAGCTCAAGGGCCGTTTCCCGCATGCCGTGCAGCATTTCGGCGTGTTCTTCGTCCTGGTAGAGGCTGCGGTAGGCGCGCAGTTCTTGCTCGACCTCGGCGTTGTCAGGGAAGGCGGTATGGGCTGGCAGCCCCAGCTGGCGGGCGGCCTTCTTCTTGGCAAGGCGATAGTCGGTGATGCCGTCCTCGGCGATCAAACGTGCTGCCGTGGCGGCAATGCTGGCGCGGGCGTTGGCGGCCAGGCGCGGCGAATCGGGGCGGGGCATGGCGACGCTCCGTCGAGTAGAATCCGACCCATTCTAACGGGTCTTTGCGACATGCACATTCATATTCTCGGCATTTGCGGCACCTTCATGGGGGGTATCGCCCAACTCGCCCGGGCCACCGGGCATCGCGTCACCGGCTGCGACGCCAACGTCTATCCGCCCATGAGCGATCAATTGCGGGATTCCGGGGTCGATCTCATCGAGGGCTACGGCGTCGAGCAGTTGGCTCTCAAGCCCGACGTCTTTGTCGTCGGCAACGCCATCTCGCGGGGGAATGCCTTGCTGGAGGCGGTCCTCGATCAGGGGCTGCCCTATGTCTCCGGCCCCCAGTGGCTGGCGGAAAATGTCCTCCGGGGGCGTTGGGTGCTGGGCGTGGCGGGGACCCACGGCAAGACCACGACCAGCTCGATGCTCGCCTGGATTCTGCAGGATGCCGGGATGGACCCGGGATTTCTCATTGGCGGCGTGCCGATGAATTTCGGCGTCTCGGCACGGCTGGGGGGGACACCCTTCTTCGTCATCGAGGCTGACGAGTACGATACCGCCTTCTGCGACAAGCGGTCCAAGTTCATCCATTACCGCCCGCGGACCATGGTCTTGAACAACCTGGAGTTCGATCACGCAGATATCTTCGCTGATCTCGCTGCCATCGAAACGCAATTTCACCATCTTGTGCGGACTCTGCCGGCAACGGGGCTCGTCGTCGCCAACGGCGCCGAGGAAAGCCTGAAGCGGGTGCTGGCCAGGGGGTGCTGGACGCCCGTGGAGTGGTTCAACGACCCGGCCGGTTACCGGACCGGCGGGGACGACGCCAGCGGCTCGCTGATCCTGTCCGGTAGCGGCGGCGAGATCGGAAGCACCGCCTGGGAACTCACGGGCGATCACAACCGGGCCAATGCCTGCGCCGCCCTGTTGGCCGCCCGCCACGTCGGCGTTCCCTTGGACAAGGGGCTGGCAGCCCTGTCCAGATTCGAGAACGTCAAGCGGCGCATGGAAGTGCGGGGCGCGGTGCGGGGCGTGACCGTCTACGACGATTTCGCCCACCACCCGACGGCCATCGCCACCACGGTGGCCGGCTTGCGGCGCAAGGTGGGGACGGAACGCATCCTGGCAGTGCTGGAGCCGCGCTCCAACACCATGAAACTGGGAGCGATGAAATCCGCCCTGCCCGGCAGCCTGATCGAGGCCGACGCCGTCTTCTGTTACGGCGCCAATCTGGGTTGGGATGCCGCCGAGGCCCTGGCTCCCTTGGGTGCCAAGGCGGTGGTGGAGGACGATCTGGACAAACTGGTGGGACGGATCGTCGCCGAAGCCCGTTCAGGCGACCACGTTCTGGTTATGAGCAACGGCGGGTTTGGCGGTATCCACGGGAAGATCCTGGAACGCCTGGCGCCGTGACGGGGCACCGGCAAGCCGGAGATTGAGGGCCAGGGCTGCGGTGAGCAGTGCAGCCGCCCCCAGGTTGTGGGCCACCGCCAGGGGCAGAGGCAAGGAGAGCAGGACATTGCCTATGCCCAGGCCGAGTTGTAGGACCAGAAGTCCGAGGAGAAGCTTTCCCCAAGCGGACCATCCCGCGGTGGCCAGCAGTCTTAGCGCCAAACCGCCGGCGAGCAGGGCGACTGCGAGGGCGCCGAGGCGGTGGGTGAAGTGGATGGCGGTGAGGGCTTCCTGGGATAACAGGGCTCCGGCGGCAGTCTGTCCCAGCTCCCGGTGCAGGGTGAAGGCGTTGGCGAAGTCGCCTTCAGGCCACCAGACTCCGTGGCAGGTCGGGAAATCGGGGCAGGCCAGGGCCGCGTAATTGCTGCTCACCCAACCGCCTAGGGCGATCTGGCCAATGACCGCGAGCAGGGTCAGGAGGGCCAGCGGTTTGATTCCGGCGGGGACTGTCGGGGAAGCCCTGCGCTGCTCGCCCAGGACCAGCGCGACCAGCAGCGCCAGGGTCGTCATGCCGCCCAGGAGGTGGGCGGTGACCACGACGGGTTTGAGGAGCAAGGTGACGGTCCACATGCCCAGAAGGGCCTGGAAGCTGACGATGGCCAGCAGACCGGTGGGAAGGGCAGGCGAGCGGTAGGCGCGCAGCGATCTTCGCCACGAGAGGGCGCAGATGGCCAGGATCAGCAGCCCCAGGCTGCCGGCGAAATAGCGGTGGACCATTTCCTTCCACGCCTTGGCGGGCTCGACGGGCTTGCCGGGGAAGGCTTGGGCGGCAGCGGCCTGTTCGTGGACCGCGTCCGGAACGCCCACCAGGTGGCCATAGCAGCCCGGCCAGTCCGGGCAGCCGAGTCCGGCGTCGGAAAGGCGAACGTAGGCGCCCAGCGCAACGACGCCGAAGGCCAGGCAGGCAGCGAGGAGGATCAGGCGACGGCGTAGATCCATCAGGCGATCAGTCGGTCGGCGAAAAGCGCCGCGAAAAGCAGGGTCAGGTACAGGATGGAGTAGCGGAAGGCCTTTTTCGCCAGTTCGTCACTGTAGCGGCGGCACAGGGCGACCGCGTAGGCCAGGAAACCCAGGTCGAGGAGGGCGATGGCAGCAAGGTAGAACCAGCCGCTCATGCCCAGGGAGACCGGGATCAGGCTTGCCGCCGCCAGCATCACCGTGTAAAGCAGCACGTGCTGACAGGTGAATTCGATGCCGTGGGTCACGGGCAGCATCGGGAGGCCCGACTTGGCGTAGTCGTCGCGGCGGTAGCAGGCCAGAGCCCAGAAATGGGGCGGAGTCCACAGGAAGATGATGAGAAAGAGGACGAGCGGTTCGGGAGAAATCTGCCCGGTCATCGCGGTCCAACCGAGGAGCGGCGGCATGGCGCCCGACGCGCCGCCGATGACGATGTTCATGGGCGTGGCGGGCTTGAGCAGCAGGGTGTAGATCACCGCATAGCCCAGGAAGGTCGCCAGCGTGAGCCACATGGTCAGGTCGTTGATGAAGGCATGGAGCAGCCAGAGTCCGGCAGAGCCAAGCAGCGTCGCGAGGGTGACCGTTTCCAGAGGGGAAATGTCGCCCCGCGCCGTGGCGCGCCAGCTCGTGCGGGCCATGCGCGCATCCACCGTGCGTTCCACCAGGCAATTGAGGGCTGCCGCCGAGAAAGCGACCAGGGCGATACCCAGGGAGGCGACCAGAAAGCGCAACAAGGGGGGGAAGCCCGGCGTCGCCAGGAACATGCCTATCATCGCCGTAAAGACGATGAGGCTATTCACGCGAGGCTTGCACAGATGGGTGAAAGCCCTGAGTCGCTGGCTCAGGGTCAGGGAGCTTACGGTGGTGGCATGCATGGTCTTATCCTGTCCAGGAATACTTGAGGAGCCGATCGAGGTCGGACCGGATGTCCTTGGGTTCGGTGTCGAGGCCATAGCGCAGCACCAGATGGCCGTCGGGATCGGCGACATAAACGCCGGGGGAGGCGGTCCAGGTGGCATCGCGGCGGGCGACGAGGAGGTCGGGTTGGGCGGCCTGGGCCTGGGTGATCCCGGGTTCGCCAGGATCGGCAGCCATCACGACGCGGCGCAGGCGAGCCATGTCCTTGTTGAGGGAGACCTGGATCCGGCGCAGGGCGTCGAGGCGGGAAGCGCATAGGGCGTCGCAATTCGCCTCGGGAACCAGGATCAACACCCATTTGCCGGCGGCGGCTTCCGGGAGTTGGGCCTTCACGACGGGAGGTGGCTGCAGGAGCTCGCCCCGATTGCCGGTGCTGGCGGGTTTCCAGCCGGAGAGGTAGAGGGCGCCGCCGAGGATGAAAGGCAACATGAGGAGCCCGGTCGCCAGCAGCAATGTGCGGCGACCGGCAGCGACCTGGGCGGGGGTGGGCGAGGTCATGGCGGTGCTCATGGGCGACGGAGGAGGAACCAGACCCAGATGCCTACGGTGGTGGCCGCGAAGCCAAACCACTGCAGGGCGTAGCTGAGGTGCTTGTCGGCCCGCTCGTCGGGACGCGGCCAGTCCCTGACGAAGCCGCCGGGAGCGGCAGGGTCAAGCTGGAGAATGATCGGCTGCAGCGGATAGGGCACTCCTCGGCGGAAACGGTCGAGATCCGGGTTTTGCCAAACGGCTTCCCAGGTCGTGTCCGCTTGGGGAGCCAGGGTGAAGAAACGGTTGCCGGGAATGACGGCGATCCCCGTGATCTCCACCGGGCCGACCGGAATGTCGGCCAGCGGAACTTGGCGGTGGTCGGCGCCGGCCGGTACCCAGCCCCGATTCACAAGGACGCGCATTTCGCTACCGGCAAGGCGCAGGGGAGTGAGGACGTGGTAACCCGCGCGCTCCTGGTGGACCCGATTGTCGATGAGGACCTGATGGGCGCTGTCGTACTCGCCCTGAAGAGTGAAGTGGCGAAAGCGCAGGCTTTCGGCTTCGGCCGGCATGGTCGGCATCGAAACCAGGGCGTTTTGGCTGCGGGTGTCCAGTTCCGCCTGAAGATGGGTCTTCAGGTCGTACTTCTTCCATTGCCAGGAGCCGAGGCTGAGGAACAAGGAAACCAGTGCGAGCGTCAGCAGTCCACCCCATAGCAGGATGCCTCGCCGGCCGGCCGTTGCCCCGCGACCGTTCGGGGGGGCATACTCGGGCCTCGAATCGCCTTCCGGAGTAGTCCCCATGTTGAAGCTGTTGGTGGTATTGATGCTGTTGGCCATCGTCGGCAGCCTGTTTTCCGGACTCTTCTTCCTCTACCGCGACCGCGGCGCCGGTGCCCGCACGGTGCGGGCGCTGACGCTGCGGATCGGGCTTTCGGTCACGGTCTTTGTCATTCTGCTGCTCGGACTGCGATTCGGGTTGATACCGGGTTACAGCCAGTAGACGAAGACGAAGAGCAACAGCCACACCACGTCGACGAAGTGCCAGTACCAGGCCACGCCCTCGAAGGCGAAGTGGCGCTCGGAATTGAAATGTCCTTTTAGGCAGCGTCCCAGGATCACCGTCAGCATGATGGCGCCCAGGGTGACGTGGAAGCCGTGGAAGCCGGTGAGCATGAAGAAGGTGGCCCCGTAGGCGCCAGCGCCCAGGGTCAGACCGAGTTCGCTGTAGGCGTGGTGGTATTCGTAAGCCTGGAAGCCGAGGAAGGTGAAGCCCAGCAGTACGGTGGCGAACAGGCCCAGGTTAAGCTGCGCCCGGTTGTTCTTGAGCAGCGCCCAGTGGGCCCAGGTGACGGTGACGCCCGAGGAAAGGAGCAGGGCCGTATTGATGGCCGGGATGCCCCAGGCACCCATGGGGGTGAATTGCGGACCCTTGGGGCCGCTGGAGGGCCAGGCGCCGGTAAAGTCCGGATACAGGGTGACGCCGTGCTCGGACACCATGTTCCCCAGTTCCGGAACGGAAATGATCCGCACGTAGTAAAGGGCACCGAAGAAGGCGGCGAAGAACATCACTTCCGAGGCGATGAACCAGATCATGCCGTAGCGGAAGGATTTGTCCTCCCACTCCCGGTAGGCGCCGCCCTGGGATTCGGCGATGACTTTGCCGAACCAGCCGAAGAGCACGTAGAGGATGACGCTGGCGCCACCGATCATGACCCAGGGGCCGGGCGGAAATCCGTTCATCTTGAGGATGAAACCCAGGGCCAGCAGGAACATGCCTCCCGCCAGGATGAAGGGGTAGATCGACGGTTGCGGCACGAAATAGTGATGATCGTGGGCGGGGTGTGCTGCAGTGGAGCTCATTGGGCCTCCCGAATGTTGTTGGGCGCCGCGCGCGGGGCGTCGACGCTGAAGAATGCGTAGGAAAGGGTGATGTGGCGAATGTCTTCGTCGAGCTCGGGCTTGACGATGAAAGTCAGCGGCAGTTCGCGGGCCTCGCCGGGGGCAAAGGTCTGCTGGGAGAAGCAGAAGCAGTCCAGTTTTTCGAAGTGCTGGGCGGCTTGTCCCGGGGTGACGCTGGGCACCGCCTGACCGACGATGGTCCGATCGGAGGTGTTGCGCACCAGATACTTGACCTGTTGCAACTCGCCGGGATGGAGATCGAGGGAAAGGGTGAGGGGGCGCATGTCCCAAGGCAGCCCGGGCATGACCGTTCCCGTGAATTCCACCGTCACGGTCCTCCCGCTGACCACTCTTGATGGTGCCGGAGTGGAAACCACCAGCCCGCCCACGCCTATGCCCTCCCGCACGGCCTTGCGGTCCGCGGTCTTGCCATTGAAGCCGGTGGCTTCGCAAAGCACGTTGTAGAGAGGGACCAGGGCGAAGCCAAAGGCGAAGGCGAGGGCGACCGCAACCACCAGGCGGCCGACGAGGCGGCCATGGTTGGGCGGGGCGGCGTGTACGTGCTCCATGGTGCGGTCAGCGCTGGACGAAGAAACCCAGGACATACAGGGCCAGGACCACGATGCCGAGGGCCCAGCCCAGGCGCCGCGAGGCGGCGCGGCGGCGGGCGAGCTCGTCGGGGGTGAGGGTGGCGTCCATCACTTCACGACCGGCTGGGTTTCCCAGCTATGGTGCGGCGGCGGGGAAGGCAGCTCCCATTCCAATCCTTCGGCCCCTTCCCAAACGCGGCCTTCGGCCTTGGGACCACCCTTGACGCAGGTCCAGATGTTGTACGCGAAGAGCAGCTGGCTCAGGCCGAGGATAAAAGCGCCGACGGTGGAAATGGCGTTGAATTCGGCGAACTGCAGCGCATAGTCGGGAATGCGGCGCGGCATTCCGGCGAGTCCCAGGAAGAACTGCGGAATGAAGGTCAGGTTGAAGGACACCACGGTGAGCCAGAAATGCCACTTGCCCAGAGTTTCGCTGTAATGGTGCCCGGTCCATTTGGGCAGCCAGTAATAGACCCCGGTCATCACGCCCATGATGCCCCCCGCGAAGAGGGCGTAATGGAAGTGGGCGACGACGAAGTAGCTGTGATGGTACTGGGCGTCCGCTGCCACGTCGGCCAGCACCAGCCCGGTGAGTCCGGCCATGCCGAAAAGGACGATGAAGCCCTGGGCGAACAGCATGGGGGTCTCGAAGGTCATGGCGCCGCGCCACATGGTGGCGATCCAGCAGAAGAAGAGCACGGCCAGCGGCAGGGAAATCGACATGGTGCTGAACATGAAGTAGATCAGCGCCGGGACCGGCATACCCACGGTGAAGAAGTGATGGGCCCAGACGATGACCGACAGGATGCCGATAGCGATGAAACTATAGACCTGCGCCTTGTAGCCGTAGGTGGGCTTGCGGCTGAAGGTGGACAGCACGTGGGGGATCAGACCCCACACCGGCAGCAGCAGGATGTACACCTCGGGGTGGCCGAAGAACCAGAACAGGTGCTGGAAGAGTATCGGGTCACCGCCTCCGGCCGCGTTGAAGAAGTGGGTGCCGAAGTGGCGGTCGGTCAGCAGCATGGTCACCGCGCCCGCCAGCACCGGGATGGTGGCGATGAGCAGGAAGGCGGTGATCAGCCAGCCCCAGGCGAAGAGGGGCAGCTTCATCATGGTCATGCCCGGCGCGCGCAGGTTGAAGATGGTGACGATGATGTTGATCGACCCCATGATCGAGCTGACGCCCAGGATGTGCACCGCGAAGATGGCGAAGTCGACGCCGATGCCGCCCTGCACCGACAGCGGCGCGTAGAAGGTCCAGCCGGTGGCGATGGCGCCGTCACCGATGCCGAAGAGGGCCAGGGTGAAGGGCAGGGTGAGCAGGATGGCCGCCGGCGGCAGCAGCCAGAAGCCCCAGTTGTTCAGGCGGGGCAGAGCCATGTCGGGGGCGCCGATCATGAGCGGGATCTGCCAGTTCGCGAAGCCCGTCGCCGCCGGCATGAGCGCCGCGAAGATCATCACCAGGGCGTGCACCCCGATCAACTGGTTGAAGAATTCCGGCTTCATCAGCTGCAGTCCGGGCGAGAACAACTCGGCCCGCACAGCCAGGATCATGATGCCGCCGACGAAGAACATGATGAGGGCGAAGGTCAGGTACATCGTGCCGATGTCCTTGTGATTCGTCGTCGTCAGCCAGCGCAGGATGCCGCTGGGGTGGTATTCGCCGTGGTGTTCGGGATGGGTGGTGGCGATGCTCATGGTTCGTCTCCTAGCGCAGGGCCTTGATCTGGGCGGGTTGGATCATGTCGCCCATGGTGTTGCCGAAGCTGTTCCGCTCGAAGGTGATGACGGCAGCGATTTCGGTGTCGGACAGGGTGTTCTTGAATGCTTGCATGGCGGTATTGGGTTTGCCGTTCATGACCCGGTCCACGTGGCTATCGGGGATCAGCTTGCCGTCCTTGGACAGCCATTCGCTGTTGCAGAGCTTGCTGCCGGAGAGGGCCGGGAACGCATTGGGAACGCCCTTGCCGTCGGCTTGGTGGCAGACGGCGCACTGCTTCTCATAGACTTCCTTGCCCTTGGCGACCAACTCGTCCTTGCTCCAGGTGCGGTCTGCGCCACCGGCGGCTGCCGTCGATTCGGCCTTCTTCTTGTCGACCCAGGCGAGGTATTCCGCTTCCGGCACGGCGTGGACGACCACCGGCATGAAGCCATGGTCCTTGCCGCACAGTTCGGCGCACTGGCCGCGGTAAATGCCGGGCTTTTCGATCTTGACCCAGGTTTCGCGGAGGAACCCCGGGATGGCGTCGCGTTTGACCCCGAACTGCGGCACCCACCAGGTGTGGATCACGTCGGTTGAGGTCAGCAGGACACGCACTTTCTTGCCCACTGGCAGGACCACCGGATTATCGACCTCGAGCAGATAATGTTCGCCTTTCTGCTCGCTATTGCTGATCTGGTCGCGAGGCGTTGAGAGCGTGCTGATGAATTTCACGCCGGAATCGGGATATTCGTACTGCCACTTCCACTGCATGCCCGTGACCTTGAGCACCATGTCCGCCTTGTTCTTGGTGTCTTCCATCTCGATGATGGCGTGCACCGCGGGGATGCCCATCAGGATGAAGTCGATGAAGAGCAGGATGCCGAAGGGCAACAGCGCCCAGAACCACTGCAGGCCGCCCTTGGGACCGGTGAACTTGGCGGGCTCGCGGCCGGCGCGTTTCCGGTGATTGATCATCGAGTAGATCATGATGGCGAAGACCACGACGAACAACGCCGTGATGATCAGCATGAACTCGTTGTGGATCTTCAGCGTATCCCGGGCGATGGGCGTCACCGGCTCGGGGAAATTCCACGAATAATCAGCCCGGCAAAGCGCCGGCACAGCAAGCAGCAGCCAGAGCGGCAGCCTGCGCAAATATCTTGCGAGTACTTTCAACTATCCCTCCGTTGGATTGACCTACCTGAAATGCTTATAAGGCGAGCGCCTTCCTGATCTCTGCGCTAAGCGCGCGCTTATTTTTCTCGGCCAGTCCCCGACCGATCTCGACTTCGCGGCCGTGGGAGCCGATGAGCAAGCGCCCCTCGCCGCCCCCCGGCGGCGCTTCCAGGCGCAGGCGCGCCCAGTAGGGGTGGAGGTCGATGGTCTCGAGGCGAGAGCCGATTTGCCGTTCGACGAAGAGGCGGTCGCCCTCGCGAACAATTCGTTCATAATCGCGGGCATGGCGGCGCAAATGGCGCAAGGCCAGCCAAAGTGCGGCAACTTCCACGCCGGCAAAAGGAAGCACCGGCCAGGCGCCGGCCAGGGAGAAACCCGTGGCAATCAAGATCGAAACGACGAGCACGGCCAGCAACAGCCGACCCGAGATGGCATCCCGGGGCGCCGCACTTGGCCGGGTAATCCAGCGAACGGTCGCGCAACGATCCATGGCATATCCCGCCACTTGGTGTTCCCTCCCCTTGTGAGAACTTAAATGGGTCTTGTGAGTCTTTGACTGGCATTAACTTTTCGAAAAAGTTCCTGGATTCTACAATGCATTCTCTCGTTTTGTTCCTCGTTCTGATTGCCGCCCTAGTAGGGTGTCAGCCAGAACCGCCGGCTTTTCGCGCAACCGACATCAGTGGCGGTACCTTCGGAAAACGGCTAGACCTGACCGATCACGACGGGAGGTCCCGTTCTCTCGAGGACTTCCGTGGCAAGGCCGTGGTGCTCTTCTTCGGTTATACCTCATGTCCGGACGTCTGCCCGACGACCTTGGCCCGCTATGGGGAAGTGATGAAGGTTCTCGGGCCCGATGCCGATCGGGTCCAGGTGCTGTTCGTCACCCTGGATCCCCGCCGTGACGACGCCGCGCGACTCAAGGCCTTCGTCCCCTGGTTCGACCCCCGGTTCATCGGACTGTATGGCGACGAGGCGAAGACCGCTGCGGTCGCCAAGGAATTCTTGATTCATAGTGCAGTGAAGGAAGTCGGTGGCGGTCTCGGGTATGTGCTGGACCACTCCGCCGGCAGTTACGTCTTCGACCCCGCCGGCCGCCTGCGCCTCTATGTGCGCGACGGCGCAGCGGTGGAGGACATCGTCGCGGACCTCAGGCTGCTGCTGGCTGGGCGGTAAGCAGCCCCTTCATCTTTTGCAGGGCTTTGACCTCGATCTGCCGGATGCGCTCGGCGGAGACCTGGAATTCGTCGGCCAGGTCGTGCAGGGTCGCGGCCTCGCCGTCATGTAGCCAGCGGGCTTCCAGAATGCGGCGGCTGCGCGGATCGAGCGCCGCCAAGGCGGTCGAAAGCCCTTCGTTTTCCAGGCGCGCCACGGCCTTGCCCTCGATGACCCGAGTCGGTTCGTAGCGGCTGTCCGCCAGATAGTCGATGGGGGCAAAGCGCTCTTCATCGTCGTCCGGGTGTCCTTCCAGGGCGATGTCGCGCCCGCCGAGGCGGGTTTCCATCTCGACGACCTCTTCCGGCTTGACTCCCAGGCGACGGGCGACATCGCTGGCCTGGGAACTGCTCAGGGTTTCGCTGCCTTCGTAATCCCGCTTCAGGCTGCGCAGGTTGAAGAAAAGCTTGCGCTGGGCCTTGGTGGTCGCTACTTTGACCAAGCGCCAATTCTTGAGGATGTACTCGTGAATCTCGGCCTTGATCCAGTGGATGGCGAAGGAGACCAGGCGAACTCCCCGATCCGGATCAAATCGCTTGACCGCCTTCATCAGGCCGACATTGCCTTCCTGAATGAGATCGGCGTGGGGCAAGCCGTAGCCAAGATAACCTCGGGCGATTGAAATGACCAGGCGCAGATGGCTCAGAACCAGTTGCCGGGCGGCCTCGACATCGCCTTCGTCGCGCAGGCGGCGGGCGAGGGCAGTCTCCTCCGCTTCCGAGAGCATCGGATAGCGGTTCGCCGCGGCGATGAAGGCATCAAGATTGCCGACAGTTGCGGGAATGGGGAGCGCGAGGGCGTGGGTCATTGCGGTGTATCCTCCAACAAGGGTTTCAATCTCATTTTAGCACTCGGTTTATTAGAGTGCTAACAGCTTTTCGAGTTCGTTATGTATCGCGGTCGCTTTGCCCCCTCGCCCTCAGGCCCCCTCCATTTCGGTTCCCTGGTCGCCGCGGTCGGGAGCTATCTGGATGCTCACGCTCATCAAGGAGAGTGGCGGGTTCGGATCGAAGACGTGGACGGACCCCGCTGCGTTCCGGGGGCGGCCGAGGACATTCTGGATACCCTTGAGGCCTTCGGGTTCCAGTGGCATGGTCCGGTTCTGAGGCAGAGCCGCCGCGGCTTCGCCTACGCGGAAGCGCTGGAGCGCCTCCGGGATGCGGGTTGGGTCTATGGCTGTTCCTGCTCGCGCAGGGACATCGCCGCTTCCGCAGTTCGGGAATCGGTTGACGGCGGTTTTGCCTACCCGGGAACCTGTCGCACACGTTCGTCCTGGATTCGATCGCCCCGGGCGTGGCGGATGCGTACCGACAATCGGGCAGTGACTTTCGACGACCGCCTGCTGGGTCGCGTGAGCCAGAATCTGGAGTCCGACGTGGGCGATTTCGTTCTTCTCAGGGCCGACGGTTTCTATGCCTATCAGTTGGCGGTGGTGGTCGACGATGCCTTCGAGGGGATCACCCATGTGGTGCGGGGGGCTGATCTGGTCGATTCGACGCCGCGCCAGATCTGGCTCCAGGAATGCCTGGGATTGCCGCGCCCGGAATATGCCCACTTGCCGGTGGCAGTGACTGAGGCCGGCGAAAAGCTCTCCAAGCAAACCCGGGCACCGGCCCTCGACAGGCACGGCGCCGCGTCGGAACTCGTGGCGGCGCTCGATTTTCTCGGTCAGTCGCCGCCGCGCGATCTTGCTGCCGCTTCGGTGCGGGATGTCTGGGAGTGGGCTTTCGCGGCCTGGTCTTTTGGGGCGGTGCCCCGGCACCGGGCAATCGTCACTTCCTGAATCCGGACCGGTCATCCCCCCACAGGCGGGGACCGAATCCGGCCAGGTCCACCAGCATCTTCACAACGCCGTAGCTGATCCAGCGCAGAAAGCGGGAATACCAAGGAAGGGCGGCAAGGTCGGCGGCCAGGATCTCGCTGGCCCCTGTGGCCACGGCCGCCAGAAGTCGAGTGCGAAGTTCGTTTGCGAAATCGCGATCGCGAATGGCGAGATTTCCCTCTTTGGCGAGAAATAGGCTGAACGGGTCGATGTTGGAGGAGCCGACTGTTGCCCAGCGGCCGTCGACGATGGCCACCTTGGCGTGGAGGAAGCTTCTCCGGTATTCGTAGATTCGGACCCCGGCGGCCAGCAGGGCGCTGTAGAGGGTGCGCGAGGCGTGCTGGAGCAGGGGGTGGTCGCTGACTCCCTGCAGGACGACCGTCACGGCCACTCCGCGGCGCGCGGCGGCGCGGAGGGCGTGCCGGAAGCGCAAACCCGGCAGGAAGTACGCGTTGGCGATAATGATTTCGCTGCGGGCGGAAGCGATCGCATTCAGGTAGGCGTTGGCAATGTCATTGCGGTGGCGGAAACTGTCGCGGCGCAGGAAGGCGGCGATCTGACCGCCTTCCGTGGGCTGCTCTGGCGGGATCAGAGTGCGGATGCGGTAGCGGCGTTTGAAATTGGCCCACACCACGATGCCCCAGATGCGGGCGACGGCGGCGTGGATCTGTGCCACCACGGGACCTTCGACCCGGACAGCGTAGTCGTAGCGCGGTCGAAGCCCAGGCGGGGCGTTGTCGTCGTCGACGATATTGATGCCGCCGACGAAGGCGACACGGGCGTCGATGACCGCCAGCTTGCGGTGCAAGCGGCGTAGGCGGTTGCGTCGGAAATTGAAGCGGGCGAGTTCCGGCCGGTAAAGCATGGCGTAGACGCCCGCGGCGACAAGGCGGGGGAGAAAATCGTCGGCGAAATTGCGGCCGCCGAAGCCGTCCACGAGGAGCTGTACACTGACGCCGCGGCTGGCAGCTGCGGCGAGGGCGGTGGCGACCGCTTCGCCGACAGGGTCGGCGGCGAAAATATAGGTTTCGAGGAAAATCTCGCGCTGAGCGGAGTTGATTTCGGCCAGCAGGGCGGGAAAGTACTCTCGCCCCGATTCGAGCAGGTTCAAGCGGTTCCCGGCTCGGTAGTCAGCGGCCATCTCGCGAAAGGTGAGCGGAGAGCGCGGCGTGGTCTGAAATCATCGACCAGGGGCGCCCATGGTGGACTTCGGTTCGCTCGACGTGGAATCCACGGATGTAGATGCGATCTAGGCGAAAGACGGGCAGGGCGGCGGGAAAGCTCTTGACCGGCCGCCCGGAAATCCCGCCGAAGACCTCCGTTAGGCCTAGACGTTGCGCCAGGTGGTCGTCGGCCCGGTTGCGCCAGTCGTTGAAATCGCCGGCGATGATAAGCGGATCTTCGGGTCGGGTCAGTGTGTCCAGGTAGTCGGACAGAGCTTCCATCTGCTTCTTGCGGGATCGACCGAACAGGGAAAGATGAACGCAAACGCCATGCACAGTGAGTTCGGGTTCCACGGCGATGCGGCAATGGAGGAGTCCCCGGCGTTCAAAGCGCAGATGGGTGACGTCCTGGTTGTGGCTCTCGACGATGGGAAACCGGGAGAGGATGGCATTCCCGTGATGGCCATGATCGTAGACCATGTTTCGCCCGTAGGCGGAGGACTGCCATTCTTCGGCGGCAAGGAATTCGTGCTGCGGCGCATCGGGCCAATCGACATGGTTTTCGGCGTGTCCCAGGTGCAAGCCCTGCACCTCCTGGAGGAAGACGATGTCAGGACCCAGATGGCGCAGACGGTCCCGCAGCTCGTGAACCATCATGCGCCGGTTGAATTGGGAGAACCCCTTGTGGATGTTGTAGGTGGTGACGTGAAGTAACGGCTGCGCCATGGAAGATCAGGACACCGCCAGCATGCGGTCGAGGGCCAATTTGGCAAGTTCGGCTTCGTGGGGAGGGACCCGGATCGGATTGACCACTTCCCCCTCGGCGAGGTTTTCCAGGGTCCAGGCCAAATGCTGGGGATCGATACGCTGCATGGTCGAACACATGCAGATGGTGGTGGCCATGAATTGAACGACCTTGTTTTCCGGCAGCATTTCCCGCGCAAGCCGATCGACGAGGTTGAGTTCGGTGCCCACCAGCCAACGGGTTCCAGGAGGAGAGGACTTCACGGTACGGACGATCGCTTCCGTCGAGCCCACATGGTCGGCGGCAGCACAGACCTCGAAGGCGCATTCCGGGTGGGCGATGACCTGGCCTTCCGGATATTTGGCGCGGAAGGCGTCGATGTGGCTCTTGCGAAACATCTGGTGCACCGAACAATGACCTTTCCAGAGCAGGATTCTGGCGTTACGAATCCGCTCGGGCGTCAGCCCTCCCAATTCCAGATCGGGGTCCCAGACTTCCATGGCGTCCAAAGGGAGGCCCAATTGATGGCCTGTCCACCGACCCAAATGCTGATCCGGAAAGAAGAGGATACGCGGGCGCCGGTCGAAGGCCCACCGCGCAATGGTGCCGGCGTTGGACGAGGTGCACACAATGCCGCCGTGACGGCCGCAAAAGGCCTTCAGGTCGGCGGCCGAATTGATGTAGGTGACCGGGGTGAACTCCTGCTCGACGTCGAGGACCTCGCCCAATTCCCGCCAGCAGCGTTCGACCTTGGCCAGATTGGCCATGTCGGCCATCGAACAACCCGCCGCCAGGTCGGGGAGGATGGCGGTCTGGGTCGGTTTCGACATGATATCGGCGACCTCGGCCATGAAATGGACGCCGCAGAAGACGATGTAATTTGCGTCCGCCTCGGCGGCCAGGCGCGAGAGCTTGAGGGAATCGCCGGTCAGATCGGCGTGCTGATAGACGTCGGCGCGCTGGTAGTGATGGCAGAGGAGCACCGCCCGCTTGCCCAGCCGGGCACGAGCGGCTCGAATGCGCTCTTGGCATTCGGCGTCGGAGAGGTCGTTGTAAGCGCTAAAAGCAAGCATGAGGCGAAGCTCGGGAGAACGGGTGAATGGGAGGGCGGGAGTGGGCCGCTCGCTTGCCGGCTCGCCTTAATCGCCTCGTGTTAGGACTGTACCCACGGTAGGCCGGCGTGCCGCCAGCCGCCCACCTTGTTGCGCTGGCCAGCGGCATCCTTGTCGCCCTCGAAGCCTTCGAGGATGTTGTAGACGCTGGAATAACCGGCTGCACTTGCCGCTCGGGCCGCCGCGTCGGAGCGCGCGCCGCTGCGGCACAGGAAGAGAACCGTGGCCTGGGGGTCGACCGCGTGCTTGAGCTGGGGGAGAAAGGAATCGTTCCGCATGCCCCCGGGGTAAAGGTTCCACTCGATTTCGACAGCGCCCGGGACGCGTCCGACCCAGTCGAGCTCGGCCCGCGTACGCACATCCACGAGTCGGGCTCCGGGCGCAGCTTCGAGTACGGCGGATGCCTCCAGGGGAGTCAGGGCGCCCGCGTAGGGGAGTTTGAGGGCTTGGGCACGCTCTTGGGCCAAGGCGAGGATTTCGTTGAGATTTCCCATGATGGTCGGCTGTTGGAATTGAAGCGGAGTATAAATCAGACGGCCGGTATCC
>SSTA01000347.1 GCA_009469685.1 Azonexaceae bacterium
GCCAACGTCGTGATCCAGAGCTCGGTGTCGGCCGTTCGCATGCCGGTCCGCATTTCAGGAGAACTGCCGGATCTGGTCGCGTCCGCAGGACGTTGAACGGGGGGGCTGGAGCCCCGCCCGTTCAATTGCTACGTTCAGCAGCTCGTGGGCACTGCCAAGTGCTCAACCCTTGATGACCGTAGCGATGGCGCCGGCGACGTAATCGATATTCTTGGTGTTCAGCGCGGCCAGACAGATACGGCCGGTGGATACGGCATAAATCCCGAACTCTTCCTTCATGCGCTCCACTTGGGCAGCGGTCAATCCGGTGTACGAAAACATGCCCCGCTGCTTGACCACGAACGAAAAATCTTGGGGAACTCCCTGGGCCTTGATGGCTTCCACGAGGCCGGTGCGCATCGCGCGAATACGGTCGCGCATTCCTGCCAGCTCGGTTTCCCACGTCTGCCGCAATTCTCCGGAGGCGAGGACCGCCGCCACCAGAGCACCGCCATGGGTGGGCGGATTGGAATAGTTGGTGCGGATGACGCGCTTCAATTGGGACATCACGCGGGCAGCCTCATCCTTGCTCGCAGTCACGATGGAGAGGGCGCCGACCCGCTCTCCGTACAGGGAGAAATTCTTGGAGAATGAACTGGAGGCGAAGAATTGCAGGCCCGAGGCCGAAAAGGCGCGAACCGCTACGGCGTCGGCATCGATGCCCTCGGCGAAGCCCTGGTAAGCCATATCCAGGAACGGAACCAGTGCGCGTTCCTTGCACAGCCCGACCACTTCTGCCCATTGCGTATCGGACAGATCAGCCCCGGTGGGATTGTGGCAGCAAGCGTGCAACACGATGATGGAACCGGCGGGAAGGCCCTTGAGGCAGGTCTTCATACCGTCGAAATCCACGCCGCGGGTGGCTGCATCGTAGTAGGGGTAGTTCTCGACTACGAATCCGGCGGATTCGAATAGCGCGCGGTGGTTTTCCCAAGAGGGGTCGCTGATGTAGACCTTTGCTTCCGGATTCAGACGCTTCAGATAATCGGCGCCGATCTTGAGGGCGCCCGTGCCGCCGAGCGCTTGGGCGGTGACGATCTGGCCGTTGGCGACCAGCGCGGAATCCTTCCCGAACAGGAGGTTCTGCACGGCGTTGTTGTAGGCCGCGGGGCCTTCGATGGGCTGGTAACCGCGGGGCGGAGCGGCCTTGAGGCGGACTTCCTCGGCGGCCTTGACTGCAGCGAGCAGCGGAATCTTGCCATTGTCGTCAAAGTAGACGCCGACGCCGAGATTGACCTTGGTGCTGCGGGAATCGGCGTTGAAGGCTTCATTCAGGCCGAGAATGGGGTCGCGCGGGGCCATCTCCACCGCGGCAAAGATCGACGAGGTCATAGGAACTCCATGGGATGATATGCTGTAATTACCGATGGCCAGGGCAGTGCCGAAGGCCTTGAAACCGCGCGATTCTAGCATGAGCGAACTGACCCCCGACACGCCCGTCGTTACCTTTCCCAATAGCCCCTACCGGTTGCATCAGCCTTTTTTGCCGGCGGGGGATCAGCCGGAAGCCATTGCAAAACTCATTGAAGGGCTTGGCGATGGATTGTCCTTCCAGACCCTGCTCGGTGTGACCGGCTCCGGAAAGACCTACACCATGGCCAACGTTATCGCCCGTACCGGGCGTCCCGCTCTGGTACTGGCGCCGAACAAGACTCTGGCCGCGCAACTCTATTCGGAATTCCGGGAATTCTTTCCCGAGAATGCCGTGGAGTACTTCGTTTCCTATTACGACTATTACCAACCCGAGGCCTACGTGCCCTCGCGGGATCTTTACATCGAGAAGGACAGTTCGATTAACGATCACATCGAACAGATGCGACTGTCGGCTACCAAGAGCCTGCTGGAACGTGACGACGTGGTCATCGTCGCGACGGTGTCCTGTATCTACGGTATTGGTGATCGGGACGAATATCACAACATGATTCTCACCATGCGGATGGGCGATCGACTCGACCAGCGAGCGATCGTCAAGCGGCTTACCGAGATGCAGTATGAGCGCAACGACGTGGATTTTCACCGGGGTAGCTTCCGGGTACGTGGCGACATCATCGACATCTTTCCGGCCGAGCACGCCGAGCACGCCATCCGCGTTTCGCTCTTCGACGACGAGATCGACGGCCTCCAGTTCTTCGATCCGCTCACCGGACACCTGCTGAACAAGGCCTTGCGCTTCACGGTTTTCCCCGCCTCCCACTACGTGACCCCGCGAGCGACGGTGTTGCGGGCTGTCGAGGCGATCAAGGTCGAGCTGCGCGAGCGCGTGGCGTTCTTCCATCAACAGCAGAAACTCGTTGAGGCCCAACGCATTGAGCAGCGGACCCGTTTCGATCTGGAACTCCTCGACCAGATAGGGTTCTGCAAGGGCATCGAGAACTACTCCCGACACCTCTCCGGGCGTCGCGCCGGGGATCCGCCACCAACGCTGATCGATTATCTGCCGGCAGACGCCCTGATGTTCATTGACGAATCCCATGTCACCGTCGGTCAGGTGGGGGGAATGTACAAGGGCGACCGGTCGCGCAAGGAAAATCTGGTGGATTACGGGTTCCGCCTGCCGTCGGCCCTCGATAATCGGCCGTTACGCTTCGAGGAATTTGAGGCGCACCTGCGCCAAACCATCTTTGTCTCGGCAACACCTGCGGATTACGAAAACGCCCACGCCGGTCAGGTCGTCGAGCAGGTGGTGCGGCCAACCGGACTTGTCGATCCCGATTTGATGGTGCGTCCGGCCTCCACCCAGGTGGACGACATTCTGGCGGAAATTCGTGAGCGCGCCCAAGTTGGCGAACGCGTACTCGTCACCACCCTGACCAAACGCATGGCCGAGGACCTGACGGATTTTCTCGGCGATAACGGCGTCCGAGTGCGCTATCTGCACTCGGACATCGACACGGTAGAGCGAGTGGAAATCATCCGCGACCTGCGCCTGGGAGAATTCGATGTCCTCGTCGGCATCAATCTATTGCGCGAAGGTCTGGATATCCCAGAAGTGTCTCTGGTCGCCATCCTGGATGCCGACAAGGAGGGATTCTTGCGTTCGGAGCGCTCGCTGATCCAGACGGTAGGCCGGGCTGCTCGTCATATCCATGGCACAGCAATCCTTTACGCTGATAGGATTACGGAATCGATGCGCAAAGCGATTGCTGAAACCAATCGCCGGCGAAGCAAGCAGTTGGCTTTCAACGCGGCGAACGGCATCGTGCCGCGGGGTGTCTCGAAGCGGATCAAGGACATCATCGACGGCGTCTATGACGCGGAAGCTGCGCGTAGCGAGCAGAAGGTTGCCGAGCAGCAAGCTGTCTACGCATCAATGAACGAGAAGACCCTGGCCAAGGAGATCAGCCGCCTGGAAAGACAAATGCTTGAACACGCCAAAAATCTCGAATTCGAGGCTGCAGCAGCGGCCCGCGACGAACTGTTCCGGATCAAAGAGCGCGCCTTTGGGGCTGCACCCCACGATCGGGGCGGTCCTGGAGGACCATGAAGCCGTTTCGCATCCTGATGGTTTGCATGGGAAATATCTGCCGCTCGCCAACGGCAGAGGGGGTTGCGCGTAAATTGATTTCAAACAATGGGTTGGGTGACGTTGTTGAAGTCGATTCTGCGGGAACTCACGGCTATCACGTGGGTGAATCACCCGATCAGAGAACTCAGCGCGCGGCGGCGGTGCGTGGCTACGATCTCTCGCAACAGCGAGCGCGCAAGGTGGCGCCTCAGGATCTCGATTACTTTGACTTGATTCTGGCGATGGATCGGGCCAACTTGGACAATCTGAGGCGTATGGCCTCCCCTGAACAGCGGGAGCGCATTCGCCTGTTCATGGACTATTCGCAAGGATTCGATGACGACGAGGTGCCAGATCCCTATTACGGACTAGGTCATGGATTCGACCTTGTCCTCGACATGGTCGAGGATGCTGCGCAGGGCCTGGTCAAGGAATTGAAGAAGCGCTACGGCCGAACCTGACTGCCGGCAAATCATGACTTTGCCGCCACATCCCGGTTGGGGACATCGCTAGCTTCGTCTGGGGCGATTTCAGCAGATAAACGAGCGACGGGGAGCCGAAGCTCCCCGTTCCGCTAGGATGCAGGCCTTATTTTCGAGTCTCGACCATTTCCATGGGGCCCGCCTCAGAAGTCTCATCTGCAGCCCGCTGTCGACGGGGCCGCCCCAGCTTTACCGCGGAGGATTCAGGGGCCCACGTGCCCGACGATACTGTCTGGACCAATTCCAGACCGCTTCCATCCAGGATGCGGTCGAGTTGAATCGGTTCGGCAGGTTCGAGGAGCGTCGGCGCAGCAGCCATTGGCACTGCGGGAGGCAAGGGCAGGTCCGGAGTGGACGGGGTCTCCTTGGACGGGGAATCCTCGCCTGCCAGGGGGACTGCATCCGCCGGGAACGAATCTGCCGCTTTTGGTTCAGGCGCAGTCTCCAAGGGCGAAGCCGACGTCGCGATGCTCACCGGAGAATCGGTTTCGCTCGTTGAGACTGCAAAGGCAGGCACGGGGGCGACCGAATCTTTCGCTTCCGAGCTGACTACGGCCTCGGCGGTCGACGCGGGCTGAGGGCTGGAAGCCTCCTGGGCGAGCGCTTCCGGCGCGACGGCAACGGAGGTGACGGACTCTTCGAGCGGTACGACAACGGGCGACGCTGATTGGGTCAGCTCGCCTTGAGTCTCTGCCGCGGCATCGACCGGGACACTTCCCTCCGCTTCGTTCGCTCCGCGAGTACGGCCACGGCCTCCGCGGCGTCCTCGGCGACGACCGCCGGCTTCGTCGCTGGTCGCCATTTCTTGGGCGGCAGCGGAAGCGGCAAGCGCCCCCGGATTCAGCTCATCGCGTGCATCGAGGGAGGGTACGGCGTTTTCGGTAGGCCCAGCGGCCGGACGTTCGCGTTTATCCTTGCGTTCATTGCGCGGGCGCCGCTCCTGGCGCTCCGCGACAGGAGCGGCGGATTCTTCCCGCGGAGCGCGCTCGGGTCGCTCAGGTCGTCCGTCGCGTGCGTTTCGCTCAGTGCGCTCTTCGTCTCGGCGATTGCTCCCGCGGCCATTGCGGCGGTTGTCGTTGCGTCCTTCATTGCGGTCACGTCGACCCTCGCGCGATTTGCGCGGAGGTTCCGCCGACGGAGCGGCGGGAGCGGCCGGTACGACCGGTGCGGGAGTCGAACGGAACCAGGAGAACAGCCGCGACAGAAGTCCGGGCTCGGATTTGCCTTCGGGAGCCGGCGCACTCGTGGCGGCCGGCTCCGGAGTCTTCTCGGGTACCAGGGGGGCAGGCTGTTCTGGCGTAATCCCCTTGATGGCAGCTTCCTGGCGAGGTTTGCCGGCTTCTCTTTCGGCGGAACCGGGACGCGAGCCTTCTTCCGCGGGGAGGTCGACCATCCTGTAAGACGGTTCCTTGAGATCTTCCAGATTCAGGTCGTCGTGGCGTAGACGGACGACGCTATGGGCCGGGGTCTCCAGGTGCACGTTGGGAATGAGCAGAATGGTGACCTTGTGGCGCAGTTCGATGGCTTGAATGTCGGGCCGCTTCTCGTTGAGGAGGAAGGTGGCGACATCGACCGGAACCTGAACATGCACCGCTGCCGTGTTGTCCTTCATGGCTTCCTCCTCGAGGATGCGCAGGATGTGCAGCGCAGCGGACTCGGTGGAGCGGATGTGTCCGGTTCCGGTACAGCGCGGACAGGGGATGTAACTGGTCTCCGCCAGGGCCGGACGGAGCCGCTGACGGGAGAGCTCCATGAGGCCGAAGCGGCTGATCTTGCCCATCTGGACCCGGGCGCGGTCGAACCGAAGCGCGTCGCGCAGGCGATTTTCGACCTCGCGCTGATTGCGCTGGTTCTCCATGTCGATGAAGTCGATGACGATCAAGCCACCCAAATCGCGCAGGCGAAGCTGGCGAGCAAGTTCGTCGGCCGCTTCAAGATTCGTCTTGAGGGCCGTTTCCTCGATGTCCGACCCCTTCGTGGCACGGCCGGAATTGACATCCACGGCGACCAGGGCTTCGGTATGATCGATGACGATGGCGCCGCCGGAGGGCAAATTCACCTGGCGGGCAAAGGCGGTTTCGATCTGATGTTCGATCTGGAAGCGGGAGAACAGCGGGACATCGTCCCGGTAACGCTTCACCCGACTGACGTTGCCCGGCATAACGGTACCCATGAAGGCCCGTGCCTGCTCGAAGACTTCGTCAGTGTCGATGAGGATTTCGCCGATGTCCGGCTGGAAATAATCGCGAATGGCCCGGATGACCAGGCTGCCCTCAAGGTAGATGAGGAAGGCGCCTGATTGTTGTTGGGCAGCGCCTTCGATGGCCGTCCACAACTGAAGCAGGTAATTGAGGTCCCATTGCAATTCCTCGCTCTGACGGCCGATTGCGGCGGTGCGGGCGATGAGGCTCATTCCCTGAGGGACCTGCAACTGATCCATGACTTCCCGCAGTTCCGCGCGCTCATCGCCGTCTACGCGACGGGAGACCCCCCCGCCTCGCGGATTGTTCGGCATCAGGACGAGATAGCGGCCTGCAAGGGAAACGTAAGTCGTCAGGGCAGCGCCCTTGTTTCCCCGCTCGTCCTTGTCAACCTGAACGATGAGTTCCTGGCCCTCTTTCAGGGCCTCGCTGATCTTGGCTTTCCCCGCTTCCACGCCCGGCTGGAAATAGATCCGGGAAATTTCCTTGAAGGGAAGGAAGCCGTGTCTTTCGGCGCCATAGTCGACGAAACAGGCTTCGAGAGAAGGCTCAATGCGGGTGATGACCCCTTTGTAAATGTTGCTTTTGCGTTGTTCCTTGGCGGCGGATTCAATGTCGAGATCGATTAGTTTTTGACCGTCGACAATGGCGACACGGAGTTCTTCCGCCTGTGTCGCGTTAAAGAGCATGCGTTTCATCAGCTTTGGGCTCCAGCGCACGAAAGCACGTGATAGCCGAGCGCCCTGGCAGGCAGCGACACGTTCAGTAATCGGGTTGCGTCATGAGTGTATTCAGTGGCAACGAGGATAGCTACGGGTTTTCGCTGGTGTGATTTTGCCGCGTTCTATTTATGACAAGGCGGCTCTCTGAATCCTGCTGCGGGCGGCTCGGGCGTGCTTAGTGTGCGCCAATCCATTAACATCGCTACTTTTGGTGAGCGAACTTAACCAGTCGATCCGAGTTGGCCTGGCCTGTACAGGTCGCACAGGTGAAGGGGAGGGTCCCTGCCGGGAAGCCTCGGGCAACGCCCAAGGCGGACGGTCTGACGGTGCACTTCTTCTTGCAGGCCGAGACACGAATCTTCATCAGTATATTGCAAAATGCCAAGCGCTGTTAACAAATCCGTCGCCCACCTTGTCATCGATGAAGACAGTCAGGGCCAGCGTCTTGATAATTTCCTGATGACTCGCTGCAAGGGGGTTCCCAAGAGCCACGTGTACCGCATTTTGCGCAGCGGAGAAGTGCGGGTGAATAGTTGCCGGGCCGAGGCGGCCTATCGGCTGACGTCGGGCGATGTTGTCCGCGTCCCGCCGATGCGCCTTGCCGAACGCACCCAATCCGATGTCGAGGAGGCGGCAAAGGCAAGGGTCGAGCTGCCCGTCATCTACGAGGATGAGGCCTTGGTAGCGCTCGACAAACCGGTCGGGGTGGCGGTTCACGGCGGTAGCGGGGTCAGCTTCGGCGTCATCGAGATACTCCGTCGCCAGCGCCCCGAGGCCCGCTTTCTCGAGCTCGCCCATCGGCTCGATCGCGAGACCTCGGGGATTCTCCTGGTAGGCAAGAAGCGGCTGGCCCTGACCGCACTCCACGACATGTTTCGGGAGCATGGGGATAGCACCGATAAGCGCTACTTGGTTCTGGTCCGCGGGCGATGGATGAATGCGCTGCAGCATGCCAGGTTTCCGCTCTACAAGCATCTTTCCGACGAGGGGGAACGCAGGGTCCGGGTCGATGCCCAGGGCAAGCCGGCCCATACCGTATTTCGTCTCTTGGCCCGCTGGAAGGACTGTAGTTTGCTAGAGGCTCAACTCAAGACTGGGCGGACGCATCAGATCAGGGTCCATCTTGCCCAGCTGGGCTTTCCCATTCTGGGCGACGAGAAATACGGCGATTTTGCGCTCAACAAATCGCTGCCCAAGGATGGACTCAAACGGATGGCCTTGCATGCGTGGCGGCTTTCGCTACGGCATCCGCTCACCGGCGCTCCCTTATCCCTGAGAGCGCCTTTCCCTGCGGAGCTGGGGGTTTTTGCCCTGGCCCGTGCGGATCGGTCACCGGCGGAATTTGCGGTTCCCGATCTTGAACAAATTCTTGCCGGGGAGCTCTGAACCTCCCATGAAGGGCTACGACCTCATCGTGTTCGATTGGGATGGAACCATACTGGATTCCGCAGGAGCGATCGTGGGAGCCATCCAGGCCGCGTGTCGGGATCTGGATCTGCCGGTGCCCGAAGCATCCACCGCCCGTCACGTCATCGGGCTCGGTCTGGGCGATGCCCTCCGGCAGGCCGTTCCGCATCTGGCGGAGGCGCAGTATCCGGCCATGGTGGAGCGCTATCGGTTCCACTACCTATCCGCCGACCACGAACTTGAGCTTTTCTCTGGAATTCGCGAACTTCTGGCGGAGCTGCGCGGCGCCGGGAAGAATTTGGCGGTAGCGACCGGCAAAAGCCGAGCCGGGCTCGACAGGGCTCTGCGGCATTCGGGGCTGGCTCCCTTGTTTTCGGCGTCTCGCTGTGCCGACGAGTGCTTCTCCAAGCCGCATCCCCAGATGCTTGAGGAATTGATTGGGGAATTGGGTTTTGAAGCGGGGCGGACTGTCATGATCGGCGATACCTCCCACGACTTGCTCATGGCCCGGAATGCTGGCGTCGACGGAGTTGCGGTGACCTACGGCGCCCATCCGGCCTCGCATCTCCTGGAACATGGTCCGCTGGCATGCGTCGATTCGGTGCCCGATCTCGCCCGATGGCTTCAACTGAACGCCTGATCTGCCCGTCAGAGGCTGTCGTCGATGGCGGCATCGGGTGCCGCTTCGTCGTCGAACGGCATGGAAGAGAGACGCCGGCATTCGCCATCCGGTTTCGCGGCCGAGTTTATGCCTACGTCAATGAATGTGGTCATGTCCCTGCAGAGCTCGACTGGCAGCCCGGAGAGTTTTTCGATTATTCCAAGCTATACTTGATCTGCTCCATCCACGGCGCCCTCTATGCTCCCGAGTCCGGGCAGTGCCTGGGCGGCCGTTGCCAGGGAATCGGCCTAAAACCGCTGCGGGTGGCAGAGCGGGACGGCGCCATCTATTTGCTCGCGGAATCACCCCATGACTGACCTCCCAGGAAACGAACAACCGCAGTGGGAGCGCAAAACGCTCGAAAAACTCGCCTTCGCCGCCCTTGAGGAACAAAGGCTCCGCCGCCGCTGGGGGATATTTTTCAAGACTCTGGGCTTCATCTATGTGCTGGTCGTCCTGGTGGCGTTTGTCGACTGGGGGGAGGACGCGGCGCATCAGGAAAGGCATACGGCGCTCGTTCATCTGAATGGAGTGATCGAGCCCAGGGGCGAGGCGAGCGCGGAGAAGCTCATCGCCGCACTGCAGAGCGCCTTCGAGGAGAAGCATGCGGCGGGAATCGTGCTGCGGATCAACAGTCCGGGCGGTAGTCCGGTCCAGGCAGGCATGGTGAATGACGAAATTCGGCGCCTGCGCGCGAAGTATCCGGACAAGCCGCTCTATGCGGTGGTCGAGGACCTCTGCGCTTCAGGGGGCTATTACGTCGCCGCAGCTGCGGACAAGATTTACGTGAATAAGGCGAGTCTCGTCGGGTCGATCGGAGTCATCATGGAAGGCTTCGGGTTCACCGGAACCATGGACAAGGCTGGCGTCGAACGCCGCTTGCTCACGGCGGGTGTCAACAAGGGATTCCTCGATCCGTTCTCACCGCAGGATCCAGGCCAAAAGGCCCATGCCCAAGGGCTTCTGGATGACATTCACAAGCAATTCATCGACGTGGTCAGAGCCGGTCGGGGTAAGCGCCTGAAGGAAACGCCCGAAATGTTCTCCGGACTCGTGTGGACCGGGGCTCAAAGCGTTGAGCTTGGGCTGGCCGACGATTTTGGCTCGGTGGAATCGGTGGCGAGGGACGTCGTCAAGGCGGAAAAGCTCTTCGAGTATACCGTCAAGGACAATATCGCCGAGCGGGTCGCGAAGCGTCTTGGCGCTGGTGCCATGAGCAGTTTCTGGGACGGGCTGTTCACTCGGGCTTCCGGGGTCAGTTTGCGCTAAGCCTGAGTCTAGGCGAGGAGGAGGAAGACCGTCGGCCGGCGCTCGACCTCGGGCGGCGGAGTCTTCCGCCAGTCACAGATGCGGCGGGTGAGTATCGTCTCCCCGGGAAGCGTGAGATCTATGGCCAGCGTGACGCGCGTTTCCGGCTGGCAGGCCTTCAGGATTGCGTCAAACATTCCGCGATTGCGGTATGGGGTTTCAATGAATATCTGCGTTTGCCGCCGCCGGCGAGATTCCCCTTCGAGCTCGCGCAACGCCTTGAGCAATTGGGCTTCTTTCGCGGTGAGGTAACCGTGAAAGGCGAAGCGCTGGCCCTCTAGGCCGGAGGCCATGAGGGCCAGCAGGAGCGACGAGGGGCCCACCAGCGGCCGCACCCGGATGCCTTCCGCCTGGGCCAAGGCGACGAGTGCTGCCCCGGGATCTGCAACGGCCGGGCAGCCGGCTTCCGAGACCAGTCCGACATCGTGGCCGTGGACGAGTGGCTGGAGCAACTCTGCGACCTCGGCGGAACGCGTGTGTTCGTTGAGTTCAGCGATCACCAGCTCCTGCAAGGGAGTGTTGATCCCCGCGGCTTTGAGGAAGGCGCGGGCCGATTTGGCATTTTCGGCGACGAAATGGCGTAGCGGGCGCAGGGTCTCGAGGACCGCCAGCGGCAAGACGGCATCGGGTGCCATAGCGCCCAGAGGCACTGGGATGAGGTAGAGCGTGCCGCGGGTCACGGAATCGCAATCCCTTCCGCGCGCAGCATGTCGCACAGGGCAATCAGGGGAAGACCGATCAGGGCTGTCGGGTCGGTTCCCTGAAGGGCGGCGAGCAGAGAGATTCCCAGGCCTTCAGACTTGGCCGATCCTGCGCAGTTGTAGGGGCGCTCAAGGCGAAGGTAGCGCTCAATTTCAGCATCGTCGAGGGCGCGGAAGGTCACCAGGGTCGAAACGCCCCGGAGCTGGCTTCTGCCCGAATCTGCGTCGAGCAGACAGATTGCGGTGAAGAAATTGACGGTGTTCCCCGAAAGCTCCCGCAATTGTGCCCTGGCGCGCTCGTGGTCACCGGGTTTGCCGTAGAGTCTGCCATTCGCGAAGGCTACCTGATCGCTGCCGATGACGAGGCTTCCAGGGTGTCCTTCTGCGACTGCTCTAGCCTTGGCCGCCGCAAGGCGGAGCGCGGTGTCTTCGGGGGATTCTTGCGCTGTGGGGGTTTCGTCGGTGCCAGGGTCGGTCACGATGAACGGGATAGCCAAGCGGGCGAGAAGCTCGCGGCGGTAAGGCGAGGTCGAGGCAAGAATGAGGGTGCGGGACATGAAAAGAGAGTGGCGACAATCGGTTGCGGAAGAGTGTTGAAGTGCCGCGTCGCTTTGACTTGCGGTCGCAAAAATAATATCATTCACCGTTTATGTCGCAAAAGCTCGCGATCGACGGATTCGCCTTTGCTCGGGATGGTCGGGTCCTTGAGGGAACCCTGGCGGTTGCAAGTCTGGGGAGGCTGCACGACCTGCTGGCGGAAGTTTCCGGCCACATCCGGTTTCGCCTGGAGGGACTGCGCGGAGAAAGAGGTCAGCCGCTGCTGGAATTGGCGGTATCCGGGGTCGTCCCGCTGGCATGTCAGCGGTGCCTGGGACTCATCGAGTTTCCGATCGAGGTAAAAAGCCTCCTCGAGTTGGTCCCCGAGGGGGTCGAGATGTCGCAGGACGAGCTGGAGGACGACAGTCGCGATTTTCTGCCGGTGGCGGGCGATCTGGTGGTGGCCGACTTGGTCGAGGAGGAGATTCTCCTGGCCTTGCCGGTAGCGCCGCGACACGGGAAATGTGCTTTGCCCGGGAGTGCCGAGGCGGGCGAGCGGATTCTGCCGTTCGCCGACCTCGCGGGACTCAAAGGCAAGCCAAACTGATTTTTTTGGAGTGATGAAATGGCCGTTCAACAAAACAAGAAGTCCCCTTCAAAGCGTGGCATGCATCGTGCCCACGATTTCCTGACCAACCCGCCCCTGGCCGTCGAGCCGACGACCGGTGAGGTGCATTTGCGCCACCATATTTCCCCGACGGGGTTCTATCGCGGCAAGAAGGTCTTGAAGGGCAAGGGCGAGTAATCGTCCGCAGAAGGGCAGGCAGTTCGGCACGGACTGCCTGCCTTTCTTTTTGCCATGACCAGCCGTATCGCCATCGATTGCATGGGGGGCGACCACGGGCCGTCAGTGACGGTGCCCGCGGCGTTGCGTTTCCTGGCCGACCACCCTGGGGCCAAACTCATCCTAGTGGGACGTGAGGAGATTCTGCGCACCCATTTGGCCGAGGCCGCCAGCGACTCTCGCCTGAC
>SSTA01000348.1 GCA_009469685.1 Azonexaceae bacterium
CGTTGGGGTGGCGTAGAGGGCTTGGCTGCCGTGTAAGCCGCCGGGGCGCCGTGTAAGCCGGCTTGCGCGGCGGCTGAAAAAGCCCTTGTAATCGGGAAATCTTGTGCGATACTGTTCATATACACAGTTATCTGGCAGTCGTCGAACAAGGCATGGAATCCAGTCAACCGGTCACCCTGTTGGAGCGGGTCCGCGAAGCGATCCGGTACAAGCACTACAGCATACGGACGGAGCGCGCCTATGTCGAGTGGGTGCGGCGATTTGTCCTCTTTCATGGCCGGCGCCATCCGCGGGACATGGGGGCGGACGAAGTCCGGGCCTTCCTCGGCCATCTGGCCGGTGAGTTGAAGGTCGCGGCCAGTACGCATCATCAGGCCCTTTCCGCCTTGCTGTTCCTCTATCGCGAGGTACTGGGGGTCGAACTGCCCTGGCTGGACGACCTGTTGCGGCCCAAGAAGCCGCAGCGCAGGCCGGTCGTGCTGTCCCACGGTGAAGTGGAGCGCCTGCTGGCGGTGCTGGAAGGCACCCATGCCCTCATGGCCCGCCTGATTTACGGGTCGGGGATGCGCCTGATGGAGTGCGTGCGGCTGCGGGTCAAGGACATGGATTTCGAGCGGGGGGAGTTGCTCGTCCGCGACGGCAAGGGCGCCAAGGATCGGGAGACGGTTCTCCCGGCGAGTCTGGTGCCGGCCCTGCGGGGGCATCTCCAGCGGGTGCGGGCACTGTGGGAGGGGGACCGGGCTGCGGGTCGGGAGGGGGTCTATCTGCCGGAGGCCCTGGCCCGCAAGTACCCCGCCGCGCCGCGGGAGTGGGGATGGTTCTGGGTGTTTCCGGCGCGGGATCTGTCGGTCGATCCGCGCCGCGGCATCGAACGGCGCCACCACACCCACGAGCAGGCCCTGCAGCGCGCCATCAAGCGGGGTCTGGCGGCGGCCGGCATCGCCAAGCCGGCGTCCACCCATACCCTGCGCCACTCCTTCGCCACCCATTTGCTCCAGGCCGGCTACGACATCCGCACGGTACAGGAACTACTGGGCCATGCCGACGTTTCCACCACCATGATCTACACCCACGTTCTCAACCGGGGCGGGCGTGGAGTGGTCAGTCCGGTCGATGGCCTGACAACTGATTGGCCGGCAGCCAACGCGGCGGCGATTGCCGATTTCAACGCCCGCGTCGAGCGGGAAGGGGTTTTTTCCGATGGCTTGCGGCGGTTTTGAAATCGCCGCAGCCCCGAGTATGATGTTGTGTATATACGGATTTACATTGAGGTGGATTATGCTGGGACGGGCTTTCAAGAGCGGTAATTCTCTGGCGGTTCGCATCCCCCGCGACCTGGGGGTGGTGGAGGAGCCGGGGGATGTGGAAATCGAACGGGTCGGCAATACCCTGGTCATCCGGTCGCTGGCGGCTCGGTCGTTGGTGGGCGCCCTTGACCGCTTTGCCGCCTTTCCCCCCGGCTTCATGGCCGGGGGCCGCGAATTCCACGACGAAAACGAGCGGGACTGGTAGCCATGCGCTACATGCTGGACACCAATATCTGTATCCACCTCATGCAGAGGCGACCGGTCGGCGCGGTGGAAAAATTCTCCGCTCTGCGGGTCGGCGACGTGGTGATGTCGGCGGTGACCTATGCTGAGTTGTGTTTCGGCGTCGAGCGCCATCCCGACCAGTGGGATCGGACGAGGGCTGCCCTGCGGGGGCTGATCGAGGACATTCCGGTCTTGCCCTTCGACGAAGGTGCTGCACTCAGCTACGGGGTTCTCCGGGCGGCGGTGCGGGATCGTCGAAGGGATGCCCTGGACCGGTTGATTGCCGCCCACGCGGTGAGCCGCCATCTGGTTCTGGTCACCAACAATGAAGCGGATTTTAGCGACTATCCCGGCGTCAGCCTGGAAAACTGGCTCGCCGAGTCTCCTTAAGCCGGCGTTCACCGGGCACTGCAATTTCTGTTCCATCTTTTGGCCCTGTGCCATAATTCCCCATCTTTCGAGGTTTCCCATGGACGACAACAAGGCGAAGGCGCTGGCGGCAGCGCTGCAACAGATCGAAAAGCAGTTCGGCAAGGGCTCCATCATGAGGATGGGCGAGGCTGAAATCGACGAAGGTATACAAGTGGTGTCCACCGGTTCGCTGGGTCTGGACATCGCCCTAGGCGTCGGCGGCCTGCCCCGCGGCCGGGTGGTCGAGATCTACGGCCCGGAATCCTCGGGCAAGACCACCCTCTGTCTGCAGGTGGTGGCCGAGATGCAGAAGCTGGGGGGCGTGGCGGCCTTCATCGACGCTGAGCACGCCCTCGACCCGCAGTACGCTCAGAAGCTGGGTGTCCATGTGGGCGACCTGCTGATTTCCCAGCCCGATACCGGCGAACAGGCCCTGGAAATCGCCGACATGCTGGTACGCTCCGGATCGGTGGATATCATCGTGGTGGACTCGGTGGCAGCGCTGACGCCGCGGGCTGAGATCGAAGGCGAGATGGGCGACCAGATGGTCGGCCTGCACGCCCGCCTGATGAGCCAGGCGCTGCGCAAACTCACCGCCAATATCAAGAAGACCAACACCCTGGTCATCTTCATCAACCAGATCCGCATGAAGATCGGGGTCATGTTCGGCAATCCCGAAACCACCACCGGGGGCAATGCGCTCAAGTTCTACGCCTCGGTCCGCCTCGATATCCGCCGCATCGGCTCGATCAAGAAGGGCGACGAGGTCATCGGTAACGAGACCAAGGTCAAGGTGGTCAAGAACAAGGTGTCGCCTCCCTTCCGCGAGGCCATTTTCGACATCCTCTACGGCGAAGGCATTTCCCGCGAGGGCGAGATCATCGAAATGGGGGTCAATCACAAACTGGTGGACAAGTCCGGCGCCTGGTACGCCTATAAGGGCGAAAAGATCGGCCAGGGCAAGGACAACGCCCGGGAATTCCTCCGCGCCCATCGCGAAACCGCCCAGGAGATCGAAGCGCGCATCCGCGAATCCGCCGCCGGGACCGTCATCAAGCCGACCCGTTCGGCAGCAGAGGATGCCTGACCTGCGGACGCACGCCCTTCGACTCCTCGCTCGCCGGGATTACAGTCGGGCCGAGCTGCGCACCCGCCTCGCCCCGCGGGCCGAATCGGCCGAGCAACTGGAGTCCCTGCTCGAAAATCTGGAGGCGAGCCAGCTGCTTTCCGACCACCGCTACGCGCGCCAGCGGGTGGTCAGCCGTTCCCCCCGCCTGGGCAATGCCCGCCTGCGCCAGGAATTGAAAGCCTCCGGCGTGGATGAAGAGGCTATCGCCGCCGCCCTGCCGGAAGCCGGCGACGAAGTGGAGCGCTGCCGCGCGGTGTGGAGCCGCAAGTTTGGCGTCGTCCCCGGCGGCGCCGAAGAGCGGGCTCGGCAGCAGCGCTTCCTCCAGTACCGCGGTTTTTCCGCTGACGCCATCCGGCGCGCTCTTGCCGGCGGCGAGGATTGACCTGATGGACAACCCGACTGCAGCCACTCTCTC
>SSTA01000349.1 GCA_009469685.1 Azonexaceae bacterium
GAGAGCGGAGTCGAGGCGCGACGCAAGATCGAGGGGCTGCTTGGCGGAGTCATGCAGTCGTCCAGGCCGACTCACACGCTCTGAATCTCCGGTGCTGGTCGACTCCCACTGCCACCTCGATTTTCCCGAACTGAAGGAACGTCTGCCCGAGGTACTTGCGGCAATGGCGGGTGCGGGCGTCGGTGCTGCGGCCTGTATATCGGTCACTCTGGAAGATTTTCCGGGCGTGCTGGCCCTTGCCGAAACCGAAGACCGCCTTTACGCCACCGTCGGCGTTCATCCTGAGTATTCCGATGTTCGTGAACCCGATGTCGGTGAGCTTGTGGGCCTGGCCACTCATCGCCGGGTGATCGCACTAGGCGAAACAGGGCTCGATTACTATTGGCAAAAGGATCGTCCCGAGTGGCAGCGGGACCGATTTAGAACCCATATCCGGGCCGCCTTGGAAGTGGGGAAGCCCTTGGTCGTGCACATGCGCGATTCCGCTGCGGATACGCTAGACATTCTGCGCGAAGAGGGCGCCGGCAGGGTAGGGGGCGTCATGCACTGTTTCACCGAGGACTGGAGCGTTGCCCAGGCAGCTCTAGAACTTGGGTTTTACTTGTCCTTCTCGGGCATCGTCACGTTCAAGAACGCCAAGGTCGTCAAGGATGTTGTGCAACGTGCGCCTCTGGAGCGGATTTTGGTGGAGACCGATTCTCCCTACCTTGCGCCTGTGCCCTACCGGGGCAAGCCCAATCAGCCTGCCTACGTGCGATACGTTGCCGAGGAAGTCGCCAGCCTGCGCGGCGACTCCCTGGAAGCCATCGCCGCAGCGACGACCGCCAATTTTTTCCGACTTTTTTCCACGGCCCAGCGCCCACTGATCCCATGATTCGCACGAGATACATCGCCGTAATCGCTTTTGTTCTTTTCAGCTTTCAGGCCACTGCCGGAACTTACGAGGACCTGATTGCCGCGGCTCGCGGTGGCGATTTAGAAACCGTGGCCACCCTGGTAAAACGTGGCGCGGATGTCGACACGACTGATCCAGAGGGGAACAGTCTACTAATGCTGGCGGCTCGCGAAGGCCACGGGCCCTTGGTCGATTACATGCTTGCGCAGCGCCCGAAGGTGAATTTGCGGAACAGCGCAGGCGATTCACCCCTGCGGTTGGCCGCCTTTCGCGGTGATTTGGCCATCGTCGAAAAGCTGGTCGCGGCAGGAGCCCATGTCAACACCCCCGATTGGACTCCCTTGATCTACGCGGCATTCAATGGCCACGCGCCGGTGGTTCAGTTTCTCTTGAAGGCCCGTGCCGATGTGAATGCTGCCAGCGACAACGGCACGACCGCCTTGATGGCGGCCTCGCGGGGCGGATTTACCGAGGTCGTTGATCTCTTATTGCGCGCAGGTGCGGACCCGAATCGGACCAACGAGAATGGGGAAACCGCCGTTGACGTCGCGCTGCATTTCAAGCAGACCGACGTGGCTGCCAAAGTTCGGAAAGCGGGAGGCCGTTCCGGGAAATCAGTGAAGCTGGAAATCAAGTAGGGCCGCTGTCATGGACAGGCGCGTGGTCGAATATGCCGATTGGCAGGCTGGTCTGGAAGTGGGCATTTCCATCATCGACGACCAGCATCGCCGACTCTTTGAGTTGGCCGCTACTTTCCAGGGTGACGGAGATCAGATCCGGGTGATGAAGACCCTGGCGCTCCTCATGGATTACATCAAGACCCATCTGCGGGACGAGGAGGAACTGATGGAAGCCTGTGCTTACCCGAGGCTGGCTGAACACAGGCAGATGCACGCTGAATTCCGGCAAATGCTTCTCAGCCTTCTTGAGCGGGCCAAGAGGCTTTCGCTTGACGAGATCGCCGAGGATGTCAAGTTTCTGATCAATGGGTGGTTTTTCAAGCACATCATGGTCGCAGATCAGGACTATGCGCCCTATGTTCGGGCCTACCAGGCTTCCCAAGGACATCAGAAAGCAATGCCAGAGGGGAATTCGCAGCAGGAGCCCCTCGATGATGCGGCGGACCACGCCTCAGACTGACTTTGTATTGCTGCCCGTCAGCACAAAGACCTGAGCGACTGGGCCAGCTAAAGGTCAGCAGCAATTAAGCCGGAAGCGGAATCCATTCATCTACCGTTGATCCTGTCGCCGCAAATTGATTGCAGCGGGCAAGATACTCCCGTGTAGATTTTGGCATCGGAACCCGAGCACGCGTAATGTGGAAGATGATGTCGCGCCCGTTCCAGATCAATTTGTGCGCGCAATCGGCCATGCGAAGTTCGGGGTCGGCCGGCTTGGGACTCAGGACCGGCCTCGATCCTACCAAACGCTCCGCCGCCGAAACGAAATTGGCCCAGGTATCGAAAATCTCGGGGTCAGTGCGCAGCGTTTCGCATTTGATTTTTGCTGCCAAGGCAAATTCTCTGATGATGGGGCCGATATCGGGAAACATCCGCAGCCGCGCAAAGGTATTGACCATGCCATCGGCAATGCGATCAATGTCCCGCTTGGCCTGACCGATCTTGATATAACGGCTCTCGTAAAACTCTTCGAGCGGGATGCTAAAGGCCTTGAAAGGCTCCCCCCATAATTCGTCTATGCTTTCCTCGCCACTGCGATGGAGAACCAGGCGGCAGAGGGTGTAGGCTTCCTGGAGGCAACGACCGCACTCCCTCATGAGCTCGTAACTGGGCAGGATTTCTACCCCGGCTTCCTGCAATTCGACCAGATGCCGGAAAATATCCATGGCCCGATTGAACATGGCCCCCGCGTACATGGCACCCTTTACCCGTTTCTTGGCGGAATCCTCTTCCGTTTCGTAGGCTTGCTTCGCTTCCTGTAAACGGCTGCCGGGCACGTTCAATCCGTGCTCGGTGTGGTTGAAGAGACGGCGTGTCAGGGCTTCGATCAAGCGCTTCCTATGGGCCAGCGTATTTTCCGGAACCGGATAGGTCTTCATCCAGTAACCTTCGTAATAGACGCGGGTCAGGCCGTTGATGACCTTACGGGTACCGGGTTCGATACTGGAATCCATAGAAATCAGAAAATCAAACAGATGTGTTGCAGAGCGGCTGCAACCAGAGGTAGGTGGGCATTATCTCGCAAAGTCGGGGTCAGAAGAACGGGGTTCGGAAATGCATTCTTTCCCAATTGATTGTCGCCAATTTTCCTGAAAGTTCACCTGGATTTTTTCACGCCTGATGCTAGCCTGAGAACGTGTCTAGCCCGCGGCGAGTTGGACTTGAATTGAGCAGGATGCCGCATTTCATGGGGGAGTCTAAACGGTATTGGAGAAGGAAACCCTTTGAAAACCCGTGTATGGACCGATACGGCTTAACGCCGAGTGCCGCGACCTAAGCGGGCGCGGTTGCAGTAAGAAGAGCCCATGCCCAACAA
>SSTA01000350.1 GCA_009469685.1 Azonexaceae bacterium
AGCCAACATACGCTTCTTCAAATCGCATCTTCCTGATCTCCTGTAGCACCTCCGTCCGTCTCGTCCCCCACCTCCTCAGGCGAAGAATGAAACCGGACAGATCGTTTGCTACAAGTCCGGACAGATTACTTGCTCCCTACAGATCGGCACGGAAACATTGACCGGGTCTTACTTTGCGGATACCATGCCCCGTTTTGAAATATTCCCTGAATCAAGGAGTTAGCCATGGCAATCAACCGTACCCGCCGTTCCTCCCTGGAGCGCCGTTGTGTCTCGAAGTCCACCAAGCGCCTGTTCAAGGGTACCGGCAAGACCATGTTCAAGGTCATGTACGCCGCCGAGTGCCACCAGCGGAATCGCAAGGCCCTGGGCTGAAGCCGGCGACCAGGAACCCCGGTACCCCAAGGTGCCGGGGTTTTTTTTCGTCCTGATCAAGGGAATGCGGACACGACACGATGCAGAATGTGGAAAATAGCGCCATAAGAATCAGGGAGCGCGGGCCCCACGGTCCGCGTTGAGGAACAGTTGGCCGGGCTGGTAGCTCACCGTGCCGCGATCAGGGGTGTGCGATGAAAAGTAATGGGGAGCACCTGCGCACAGGGCTGGGGGTCGGCGTCGGGTGTCTTTGGGCTCTAGCGGCGGCAGCCCAGGAGATCGCCGCCCTCGACACCCTGAATCTTCCTCTGGAGAGCCTCCTGCGGCTGGAGGTTTCGTCGGTATCCAAATTCCCCCAGACCACTCTCGATGCTCCCGCGCTGGTCCGGGTGGTCGATCGGGACGATATGCGCGCCTTCGGCTATCGATCCGTGGGCGATGCCTTGCGGGGACTCCCCGGCATCGACCTGACCTACGATCATACCTATCAATTCCTCGGGGTGCGGGGCTTCAACCGGCCTGACGACTACGGTAGTCGCGTGCTCTTCCTCGTCGACGGGCTGCGTATCAACGATGGCATCTACGATCAGGCCCAATTCGGTGGGGAGGCCGTACTCGATACCCCCATCCTGAAACGGGTCGAATATTTCGCCGGTCCCAGCTCGTCCCTCTACGGAGGCAATGGGCTCTTTGGCGTCGTCAATCTGGTGACCCGCAGCGGTGCCGACATCAACGGCTGGGAACCGCGCGTCGAGTTCGGGACGCGCGAGGCTCGCCGGGCCAGTCTGGCTTACGGGCGGCAACTTGCCGGGGGTCGGGACATCGTCTTCTACGGCAGCGTGGCGGACGATGGCGGCGGTCCGCTTCGCTTCGACGAATACGACGCGACCGTGCGCCGGCTGGATGGCGAGCGTTACGCCAAGTTTTTCGCCAAGCTGACCGATGGCGGGCTGCGCATTTCCGCCGGGTTCAATCGCCGGACCAAGGAAAATCCGGCCGCTCCCTATGGGACCCGCTTCGGGGTCGCCGCCGAGGCCCTGGACGAGCAGGCATTCATCGAGGCGGCCCATGAGGCGAGTTTGGGCGATGCCCTCTCGCGCCTGGTCCGGATCTACGCCAATCACTACCGCTACAAAGCAGACTGGCCCTTTGCGGGCACGCCCAACTACGTCAACCGCGACCGGGCCGAAGCCCAAGCGGGAGGCGCCGAATATCGGCTGACCTATCGGGGGATCGCCAACCACATTCTGGTGGGGGGCCTCGAAGTGCGCCGCAACTGGCGGCTCTCCCAGAGCAACGCCGACATCGATCCGCCAGCGACCTACCTTGACATCCATCACGCTTCCAATTTGGCGGGCGTGTATTTCCAGGACGAGTGGCGTCTTTCGGAGTCGTGGCTGATCAACTTGGGGTTGCGTTACGACAAGGTGAGCGATTTTTCCGGGGAGGTGTCTCCGCGATTCGCCGCGATTTACCGGCCGGATGCCGTTACGGCAATCAAGCTGCTTCTGGGGCGGGCGTTCCGTGCACCAAACCAGTACGAGCGTTTTTACGGGGACGGCGGATCCACGCAGAAAGCTTCGCCGGGGGTCGGGCCGGAACGCATCAGGACGACCGAGCTGGCCTTCGAACGCTTCGTTGGACGCGAAATTCG
>SSTA01000351.1 GCA_009469685.1 Azonexaceae bacterium
CAGGTGAAACGCTCATGGAATCGGCGGCGGGACCTGGAACGGCGAAATCTCGCCCGGATTCTTCCACCCTGCTTCCGACGACGGCCGAAGCCGCCGGTGAGCCGGCAAAACTTGCCGCTCTGCTGCCGGAATCGGCCAAGACCTTTTCTTCTTCCGCAGGGTCGAATCCGGCATCGAGCGAAGCAAGTCCATCCTTCGCGACGACGCTGGGGATTCACCTTCCGGCTGCAGCGGCCGGTGCCCAGGCGCCATCAACGGTCTCCCGCCCCGACATCGCCACTTCCCTTGGCCATCCAGGCTGGAGCAGTGACTTGGGCAACCAGGTCGTCTGGATGGTCCGCCACGACGAGCAAACCGCCAGAATCACCCTCAATCCGCCTGAACTCGGGCCGCTCCAGATTACGGTCAATGTCAGCGGAGATCAGGCGACGGCCAGTTTTGCCTCACCCCATGCCGATGTACGACAAGCGATCACCGACGCCCTGCCCCGCCTAAGGGAAATGCTGGCGGGTGCAGGAATCGATCTGGGCCAGACCAACGTCGGCGCCCAGGCGCAACAGGAAAGAAGTGGCCGTGAGCCGGAAAGCCCCGCCAATCCCCGTTTCGCCAACGATAAGGCTATACTTCATTCGGCTGGCAATGCGGCAGGCGGTGCTTCGTCCCCGCCCCTGTCGCAGCGGGGGCGCGGTCTTGTGGATCTCTTTGCCTGACCCCTTCCAGCACGGGGAGACAACCAAGATCAGGAACCAATAAATGGCCAAAGACGCTAAGCCCGCCGAATCCGACGAACAGGCGGCACAACCCAAGAAGAGCAAGAAACTGCTCATCATCATCGTGGCGGTGGTGCTTCTTCTCGTCCTGGGGGGCGGCGGCGCCGCTTTCCTGCTGTTGAAGAAGAACGCTGACGAGCACGCCGACGACGAGGAAGTGGCCGAAGAGAGCGCCAAGCCCAAGAAGAAGGATAAAAAGAAAGACAAAGAGGCTCATCCGGTCTTCGTCAATCTGGATCCGTTCACGGTCAATCTGATCCCGGAGACAGGCGACCAGTACCTGCAAGTGGCCCTCTCGGTCGAATTCGAAGATCCCGCCGGCGAGGTCGAGCTCAAGGCCCACATGCCCAAGGTCCGGAACAACATCACCCTGTTGCTATCGGGCAAGAAAGCCTCCGAACTCATTTCCCGGGAAGGTAAGGAAAAACTGGCGGCAGAACTCCTCGAGACGGTTAACGAAGTCCTCGACCCCCCGAAGAAGAACAAGAAGGGTGAGACGATCTCCGGGGAGGGGCCGGCCAAGTCGGTCCTCTTCACCTCCTTCATCATCCAATAGCGTTCATGGCCGGTGACTTTCTCTCCCAGGACGAGGTCGATGCCCTACTGAAGGGGGTTACCGGCGAGGTCGACGAACCACAGTCCGGGAGCGAAGAGGGTGATGGCGTCCGCAATTACAACCTGGGCACCCAGGAGCGCATCGTCCGCGGTCGCATGCCGACCATGGAGCTCATCAACGAGCGCTTCGCCCGCTACCTGCGAATCGGTCTCTTCAATTACATGCACCGCAATGCCGAAATCTCGGTGGGGCCGATCCGGGTGCAGAAGTACAGTGAATTCATCCGCAACCTGGTGGTGCCGACCAACCTCAATCTGGTGGTGGCCAAACCGCTCCGCGGGACCGCCCTCTTCGTCTTCGATCCCAATCTGGTCTTCCTGGTGGTGGATAACATGTTCGGCGGCGACGGCCGGTTTCACACCCGGGTCGAGGGCCGCGATTTCACCCCGACGGAACAACGCATCATTCAGGGCATGCTGGGCGTCGTTTTCAACGAATACGGCAAGTCGTGGAAACCTGTCTGCGATATCAATTTCGAGTATGTCCGCTCGGAAATGAACTCCCAGTTCGCCAATATCGCGACTCCCTCGGAAATCGTAGTGTCGACCACCTTTACCCTCGAGTTTGGCGGCGCGACGGCCGACATGCATATCTGCTTCCCCTACTCGATGCTCGAGCCGATCCGGGATCTGCTCTACAGCACCATGCAGAGCGATCAGTTGTCTACCGACAAGCGGTGGATCACCACCTTGCGCAAGCAATTGCAGGGCGCCGAGGTGGAGATTGCTGCGCAACTGGGCAAGGCAGAAATCAGCCTGGGGCAGATCCTCAAGCTCAAGGCGGGAGACGTGATCCCGATCAATATCCCGGAGCGCATCGTCGCGCACGTCGATAATATCCCCCTGATAGAATGCCGCTACGGCCAGCAAAATGGGCAATACGCCCTGAAGATCGAACGATTCATATCCGCCGAAGCAACAGGCGAGGCGGCGCCGGGAGACACGAATGGCTGACGAAATGGAAGATACCGAAAGCGCCGTCACCGAAGACGACGGCCAGATCAGTGAGGATGACTGGGCGGCCGCCATGGCCGAGCAGACCACGGTGGACGCCGGCATGAGTTCCCCGGCCGCCCAGCCCGCCAACATCTTCCCTTCTTTTGCGGAGCCCGGGGGAAATGCTGGCGTACTGAACGACCTCGACATGATTCTGGACATCCCGGTCCAGATTACCGTGGAACTGGGACGCACCAAGATCACGATCAAGAACCTGCTCCAGCTCGCCCACGGCTCGGTCGTGGAACTCGACGCCATGGCAGGCGAACCGATGGACGTCCTGGTGAACGGGACTCTGATCGCCCAGGGTGAAGTCGTCGTGGTGAACGACAAGTTCGGCATTCGTCTCACCGATATCATCACGCCTTCGGAACGCATGCGGAAACTCAACCGCTAAGCGCGTCGCCCGTCGCAACGGGCCTGGGCAGCTTGCCAAGCGCGTCGGGCCGGGCTTGCTTTACACTATGGGGTCATTTTCAATCGAGTGCCCTCGTGTTCGTTCTTCCCCGCCTGCTCGCCGCCTGGCCCCTGCTGACCCCCATCCTGGCGATCGCTGAGGAAACGAGCCCCGGTGTCGGGGCGTCAACCTTCCTCCAGGCCCTTGCCGCGCTCGGCCTGATCGTCGCGCTCTTGCTGGCGACGGCTTGGCTTGCCCAGCGCGTCTCCGGGGGACGCGGCTTCGGCTCTTCCGGCATGAAGGTAGTGGCAGGCCTCAACCTTGGGCCGCGGGAAAGGATCGTCGTGGTGGAGGTTGGAGAAACCTGGCTCGTGATCGGGATCGTTCCGGGGCAAATCCGCACGCTCCATACCCTCCCTCGCGGCGAATCCCCTCCCGTGGGCCACGGAGCCGGAGAACGCTCCTTTGCCCACTGGCTGAAGCAGATCGCGGAGCGCCCCCGTGCCTAGGTGGCTTCTGCTTCTTATCCTGCTCCCGTTCGCCGGGGCCGCCGTGGCCCAATCTGCGGGAGGACTTCCGGCGCTGACCGGGACTCCAGGTCCGGGTGGAGCGACGACCTACACGCTCACCATCCAGACCCTGCTCGCGCTCACGGCGCTCACCTTTATCCCGGCACTGGTCCTGATGATGACCGGCTTCACGCGGATCATCATCGTCTTGTCCCTTCTGCGCCACGCACTGGGAACGCAAACCTCGCCTCCCAATCAGGTCATTGTCGGACTCTCGCTGTTCCTTACCCTATTCGTGATGGGGCCCGTCGCCGATCGAATCTATTCGGAAGCCTACCTCCCGCTGTCCGAGAATCGCATCTCCTTCATCGAGGCTGCCGACCGGGCCTCGGTGCCGCTCAAGGGCTTCATGCTCAAACAGACCCGGGAGTCCGATCTGGCGCTCTTCGCGAACCTGGCCAAGATCGACCACATCGACAAGCCCGCCGACACGCCGATGCGCATCTTGATCCCTGCCTTCGTCATCAGCGAACTGAAGACGGCGTTCCAGATCGGATTCATCATTTTCATCCCCTTTCTGGTCATCGATCTTGTCGTTGCCAGCGTCCTCATGTCCATGGGGATGATGATGATGTCCCCCGTCCTGGTCGCCCTGCCATTCAAGCTCATGCTTTTCGTGCTCGTCGATGGCTGGCACTTGCTGGTCGGCTCCCTGGTCCAGAGTTTCGGAACATGACGCCCGGCATGGTCATGGAACTCGGTCGTCAGGCGATCGAGGTCACCCTGGTGGTCGCGGCCCCGATGCTGCTCGCAGGCCTCCTGGTCGGGCTGATCATCAGTATTTTCCAGGCAGCGACGCAGGTGAACGAGGCGACCTTACAATTCGTGCCCAAGCTGGTGGTCATGCTGCTCGTGTTATTGATTGCCGGTCCTTGGATGCTGCAGTTCCTGGTCGACTACATCGAGCGCTTGTTCGCCAGCATTCCCCAACTGATCGGCTGAACTCCGTGATTACCTTCACGTCAGTTCAACTCGACGCCTGGATCGCGGCATTCTTCTTCCCTTTGACCCGCATCCTCGCCGTGTTCGCCATCGCCCCCCTGGTGGGGAGTGCCGGGATTCCCCGCCGCATCCGCCTGCTCCTGGGTCTCGCGGTAACGCTGGCGCTAGCCCCCATGCTGCCGGCTCCTCCGGCGGTCGCGCCAGCCTCGGCGGCGGGCTTCGGCATTCTGATCGAGGAATTCCTCATCGGTCTGGGGATGGGATTTGCAATGCGCGCGGTATTCGCAGCGGTCGAGATGGCCGGCGAGTTCATCGGCCTCCAGATGGGACTGGGCTTCGCCACCTTCTACGATCCGCTCTCGAGCGGCCAGACCCCGGTGGTCACCGAGTTTGTCAATCTGCTCGCGCTCCTGGTCTTCTTGGCGATCAACGGGCCCCTACTCTACGTCGCGACCCTGGCCCAAAGTTTCTCCGCCATTCCCGTCGGCAGCGTCCTGTCGTCGGAAAGCTGGAAAAATCTGGCATCCCTGGGCTCCGTCCTCTTCTCGGGCGGGTTGCTCCTTGCCCTGCCGGTCCTGGTCACGCTGATCATCACCAACCTGGCGATCGCGGTCCTTTCCCGCGCTTCTCCCCAATTGAACGTCTTTGCCATCGGTTTTCCGATCACCCTGAGTGCCGGCCTGGCCGCCTTGGCGGCGAGCCTGGGTTATCTCGCCACGCCCATGCAGGAACTCTTCGAGCACGGGCTGAACCTCATGCTCGGCTTTTCCCGACTGCGCTGATCCCGGCGCTCAGCGCATCGCGTTCTGCAGGAACGAATCGGCTTCCTGCCGTTGCAGCAGGCGGACGGTACCGTCCGCCACGCGCTGGGTACCCAAGGTTTTCGAATCGATCCCCTCGGAATATTCGACGATTTGATAGCCCCCGTAGCCGAGGTCGTTCTGGAGCTGGGCGGCGCGGCGACGGACCACCTGCATCGACTCCCCAGCCCCGCCGGTGTGATAGCGCTTCATGCGCAGGGCGAAGCGGAAGGTGTCGGCGTCGACCCGGGTCTCTTCGATTTCCCAGTTGGGCGCGAGGGGATCATAAATGAAATTGATCGCCCCCAGAACCACGGCCGCCGTGACGATGCGGGACAGCGTAATGTGGGTGTTGGCGGTGAGCTGCAGCTTCTTGTCGGGAATCAGGGGGCTCGTGCTCGACCCCGTGGTCGAACATCCCGCGAGTGCCAGTACGGCCAGGGCGGCAGGCAGGCGGAGCCGCCGCATCATAGGATATTGAACAACGACAGCTGGTTGATCTGTTTGAACGACAGCTGGGCCGCCTGGAGCTGAACCTGCTGCTGGGTGAGCTTCGAAATGGCTTCGGCATAGTCCAGATCCTGAAGCTTCGACAAGCGCTGCTCGTACTGGAGATTCTGGTCCTCGCCCAGGGCCGTCATCGAATCCAGGGCCTGTACCCGGGCGCCGACACTCGCGCGCACGCGCGACACGTGGTCGATGACTGCGTGGAGATCCGCCACGCCCTGGGTATACGAAGCCGTGGTGAAAGGCACGCCGCTGGTGGGGTCGAGGATATCGATGATGTTCTGGAGGGAGTCGAAGAGACCACGGCCCGTGGCCGTTCCCGTGCCGTCGCGCACCTGCATGAACAGGGTCTGACCATCGACCGCCGTGTCCACGGTCTGGGAGGCATTGGCTTGAACCTCCCGCGGACCGGCATCGCCCTGATAGCCCACGTAGAGGTTGGTCAAATCGTAATTGCCCCCGCTGCCGATCACTTGAAAAGGCTGGACCTGGGTTTTCGTCCCGGAGAAGATGTATCCACCGTTGGCATTCCGCGTATTGGCGATGGACAGGATGTTCTCGAAGCGCTGCCGGAGTTCTTCGGCGATCATCCCCCGCTGTTCCGGGCTGTAAGCCCCATTGCCGGCCTGGATGGTCTTTTCCAGAATATTCTGCAACTCATCGGTCAGATTGGCCATATTGTTGTCCAGCTCGTTGAGAGCCGTCCCGGCACTGGCCTGATTGGTCAGATACTGGTTGTTGACCTCGTTGGCCTGGGTCACCTTGAGCGATTCGGCAGCCGCGACGGCATCGTCCTTAGGCGTCAGTATCCGGCGTCCGGTCGAAAGATGCTCCATGAATTTTGCGAGTTCGGATTGATTGCGTTGCATGCCGAACACGCCTGAATCGAATATGAGCGCGGTACTGATACGCATGATGGGAACCTCAGCCTAGATCGAGGATGGTTTCGAAGAGCCTGCTGCCCACTTCGAGCATTTTGGCCGACGCCTGATACGCCTGCTGGAACTTGATGAGGTTGGCCGCCTCTTCGTCCAGATTGACGCCGGAAAGCGCTTCCCGCGAGGCCTGGGATTGCTGGAGCAAGGCGGTCTGCGCATCGCTCCTGACCTGGGCCTCGCGGGTACGTATACCGTTGTCCGCCACCAATTGCGCGTAGGACGATTGATACGTCGCCGTACCCCCGGCAATCGTGTTGCTGATCTGAAGTTGAGCGAGCAGCAACCCATTCCGGCTGTCGTCGACGCCGCCTCCATTGGTGGCAAGCGTAAATGAATCTCCATTGGCGGGTGCGCCGCTCATGGTAAAAGTCATCCCGTTGAAGCTCACCTTGGCCAGGGTACTGCCACCATTGGACAGAGCGACGCTGCCCCCGCTGGTGACGGTGGAACTGCCATCGGCATAGAAAGCGACCACGTTGGCCGCTGCCGGGAAACCCGTCAAGGTTCCTGCACCCGTATTGGCGGTCAGGGTCAGCGGAAGTCCCGCGAGACTATAGCCGGTATTGACCGAACCTTGGGCGAGGACCATGTTTCCGGTATTGGTCAGCGTGGCCTGGGTTCGAACGGGAGCCGCAGCGGCCACGAGCCGGGGATCGGTCGTAAATCGGGAGTCGACGTCGATGTCGCGGGCTATGCTCCGCGTGGGCTGGACGATGAAACTGTCGCCGCTGGCCCCCACGGCACCGATGGCGATCGAGAGTCCATCCACGACCACGCTGCCGACGCCAACGCCGGCGGCAACGGCCGTATTGTCCGACAGCCGCGTGACCGTGTAGGCGCCGCCGGCACCGAAAGCGACCTTGTAGTCGCTCCCGGTGAGGCGGGTGAAAAAACGTCCATCCGTCACGCTGATACTGCCCGCGGTCAGATTCGGCAAGATCAGGGAGTTTCCCGTCGCCGCGTTGACGGTGGTCTGGAGACTCGCCAGGCTGGTGTCAGTCCACGCTTGGCCGTCGCTCGCCCGGGTGATCGTGTAGGTCCCGGCAGCGAAAGCCAAAGTGAAGCGGCTGTCTGCGGCGGGGTCTATGAAACTTGCCGTGACGCTTCCCGCACCGAGATTGCGGGCGTTGGAGATGACATCGGGGGACCGGATGGTAAAGAAATCGTCCACCAGCCCCGCACCGCTGACCTGCCCCAGCAGATCCTGACCCAGTGCGTGTTGCGCATTGAAGGTTAGCGCCAGGGATGCCGCCACCCGACCGAGTTGATTGTAGGCGGGATCGAGGGCCTGGTTGCGGAAGTTGAGCAGCCCGCCCAGCTCTCCGCCATTGACCAGGAATTCCGCGAGTTCCTGGACCCCTCCTGCCGTCTGCAGACCTACCGCAATCTTGCTGGGATCCCCGGAGGACGCGAGTGCCGTCAGAGTCATCGCCTGGGTCCCGACGACGAGTTGCTGACCTGTGCCGAAGAAGACGTTGAAGCTGCCGTCGCTGTTCGTCGTCGTACTGACCCGGACGACCTTGTTCAACTCGGACACCAAATGATCCCGCTGGTCGAGCAGGTCGTTGGCGGGCTGGCCGTAGGAACCCTCGGCGATGATGATGCGCTGATTGAGATCGGCGATCTGCGCGGCGAAGGAATTGATCTGGCCAATGCCATCCTGGATGCGCCCATTGACCTGATCGTTCAATTGATCGAGCCTGGTCTCGAGGGCATGGAAACGATCCGCCAGGGTCAATCCGCTCGACACCATCGACTGCCGATTGGGGAGTTGGGACGGATTGGCCGCCACCTGCTGCACCCCCGAGAAGAATCCCTGAAGGGCCGGCGACAGCCCCGCATTGACGTCGGCCAGCATGTTGTCGATCTGGCCTATGGTTTCCAGATAGACGTCGGTTTCGCTGAGACTGGTCTGCGCACTGTTGACCTGGCTGCTCAGGAAGCTGCTGTACATGCGCTGTACGGTGGTCACCCGCACCCCCTGGCCGATGGAACCGGCACCACTCATGATCGCCGGGCTGGTGGCCTGTATCGTGCGCTGGCGGTTGTAGCCGTCCGTATTGGCATTGACGATGTTGTGTTCGGTCACCAGCAACGCCAGCTGGGCCGCCGCCAGTCCCGAGACTCCGATGCTGTAGATACCGGTACTCATAGCTTTCCTCTGATGAACTGGTTAACGGCCGCGGCCGCCAATTGTTTAGCCGATCAGGGCCTGTCGCAGGGTGGGGCCGGCGATGATCCGGGCCAGTTTTTCCGCGTAAGCCGGATCAGTGGCGTAGCCCGCCTGCTGTAGACGCCTTGCAAACTCCGTGCCGTCCTGTGAGCCAATCACAGCCCCGAAGCGGGGGCTATTGCGCAACAGCGCCGCATAGTCCTGGAAGGCCTCGGCATAGGAACCGTAGGCCCGGAATTTCTCGGTCACCCGCTGCGCCTGCCCGTCCACGTATTCAGTGGTGACGGCATCCACGGTGGGCCCATTCCAATTCTTGCCGGCCTTGATTCCGAAAAGATTGAAACTGTTCCCGCCGTCGGCTCGGCGCGGTTCGCTGCGGCCCCAGCCGCTTTCCAGTGCGGAATGGGCCACCAGGAACTGGGGGGGTATGCCCGTGGAGCGACTGGCTTCGACGGCGTGGGGCCACACCCGATTGACAAATTCTCGCGCTGTCGTCGGGGCAGCGCTATCGGACGCGGCGGTCGCGGGAACTCCCACCTCCGCAGTGGGAGATCCCATCGGGGAACCGCGTCCGGCCGGCAGCCCGACTTGGGAGTCGCCACGCCCGAACGACGTCGACGGAGTCATTCCCGGCAAGTTGCCCAGCCCACGGGTGGGAATCTCGCCGGAATTCCTGAGGTACTGTCCCAACTGTTCCTCGATCAGGCTGGCGAAGCCGAGGCCCTTGCCGGAGGCGAGGTTCTGGGCCAGCTGCTGATCGAGCATGGAGGTGTAGAAGCGCGTCTGGTCGCTGTCCATCAAACCGTCCTGGGGCGTTGCATCGCGCATGCTTTTCATGACCATCTGCAGGAACATGGTCTCGAATTGCCGCGCCGCTTCCTTGAGGCCCTGCTGCGGATCCTTCGCCATCGCTTCGCGAATGTCCTGGCTGACCCGGGCATCGACGGCAAGGCGGTTGGGGGTGTCCTGAACCTTGATTCCCATGACGGACTTAATCCCTTCGGGTGACGCTGCTATGGGGGATGGCTTGACCGCGGACGCGCAGAGAAATTTTCGATTGCCTGGAGCGTTTCATATCAGATGACCTCGAGATCCGCCCGCAGAGCCCCGGCCGCCTTCATGGCCTGCAGGATGGCCAGCAGGTCCAGGGGATTGGCCCCCAGGGCATTGAGGGCCTTGACCACCTCGGCAAGATTGGCTCCTGCCCGGACCGTCATCAGACTGCCATTGTCCTGTTTGACCTGGATATCGGTGGCCGTCCCCTGACCTGGGCCACCCGGTTGCTCGCCCACCACCACCGAGAGGTTGCCGTGGGCAACCGCACAGCTATCCAGGGTGACCGTCTGGTTCATGACCACCGATCCGGTACGCGGATTGACAACGACCTTGGCCGCGGAAACTGCCGGGGTCAGCTCCAGATTTTCGATCCGCCCCAGGAAGGCGACTCGGGCATCCGGGTCCTCCGGGGCGCGAACCCGGATCTGGCGTCCATCGACGGCCCGGGCAGTGCCTGGCGATGTCGCCTTGTTGATCGCCTCGACCATTTTCTGAACGGTCCCGAAATCAGCGGTGGAAAGCTCATAGTGAATGAAGGGCCCGTTTCCCACCGGCGTCGGCACTTCCCGCTCGACGCTGGCTCCCGCTGGAATACGTCCGGCCGAAAGATGATTGACGGTCACCTTGGCGCCCCCCGCCGAGGCACCGGCGCCGCCCACCAGAATATTGCCCTGGGCGATGGCGTAAACCTGACCGTCCGCCCCCTTGAGAGGGGTCATGAGCAAAGTCCCCCCCCGCAAGCTCTTGGCGTTGCCCATGGAGGAAACCGTCACATCCACCGTTTGTCCCGCCTTGGCGAATGGCGGCAACTGCGTGGTGACCATGACCGCCGCGACATTCTTCAACTGCAGCTTGGCCGCCTGGTCCGAGGACAGGGTCACCCCCATCTGGGCCAGCATATTGGCGATCGCCTGGGTGGTAAACGGCGTCTGGGTCGTCTGGTCGCCAGTCGCGTCGAGGCCAACGACGATGCCGTAGCCGATGAGCTGATTGTTGCGTACCCCCTGGATGCTGGCGAGATCCTTGATCCGCTCCGCGCGGGCCGCACCGGCCCCAAGAGCGAGCGAGCAGGCGGCGAGGATTGCCGCTTGCCGGAACCAATTGCCGCCCGATGTCTTCATTTGCCGCCTCCGGCCAGATTAGTGCTAGAACGGCAATACACTAAGGAAGAAGCGTGCCAACCAGCCGATGGCTTCGGAATCGGCAACCTGCCCGGCGGATTTGTACTCGATGCGGGCATCGGCGATCTTGGACGACGGCACGGTATTGGCCGAATCGATGAACACCGGATTGACCACGCCGGAGATGCGGACGAATTCCTGTTCCTTGCCGATGGCCACCTGCTTCTCCCCGGAAATCAGGAGATTGCCGTTGCCGAGAACCTCGATGACGGTAGCGGTCATGGTACCGTTGAAGACGTTCCGGTTTCCGGCGTTGCCCTTACCCTCGAAGGCCGTGGTACTGGAAGCATCGAGGCCGAGTCCCTGAACGCTCTTGCCCGGCAGCCGCGCCAGGCTGGTCACTTCGGCGGTCATCGTACTGGTCCGGTCGATCTTGGCATTGGACGTGGTCGATGCGGACGTACTCTCGGTGATGGTGACGGTGATGGTGTCGCCGACGAAACGCGCCCGATGATCCTCGAACAACGGTCTGCTGGCACCCGCCTGATAGATGGCCCCGCGCCCGACTCCTGCGGCGGGACGCTCCGCCGGACGCACCGTCATGGGCTGGTGGACATTGGTCGGCGGCACGGTCTGGCAAGCGCTGAGGACGGCTACCAGGAGGAACGGGAGAGTGAGGCGCTTCATCGCGAAACCTCAAAGCTGGGTCAGGCGGCCCAACATCTGGTCGGACGTCGAGACCACCTTGGAATTGAGTTCGTAGGCCCGCTGGGTCTGGATCATCGTCACCAATTCCTCGGCCACGTTGACATTCGAAGTTTCGACGTAGCCCTGGCTGACGATTCCCGCTCCGTTGGTTCCCGGGGTGTTGGGCGTGGGGGTCCCGCTCGCGGCGGTTTCCTGAAAGAGATTCTGGCCCAAACTCTGCAGACCGCCCGGATTGATGAAGGTCGCCAGTTGGATCGAACCGATCTGAGTGGTCGCAGTCGAGCCGGCCTGGGTGACGGTCACCGTACCATCCTGCCCGACGGAAAGGGAGAGGGCGTTGGCGGGAATGGTGATCGCCGGGGAGAGGGGAAACCCGTCGGAGGTCACGATTTGCCCCTGGTTATCCTTCTGGAACGAACCGTCCCGGGTATAGGCCGTCGTCCCGTCGGGAAGCAGAACCTGAAAGAACCCGTTGCCCTGGATTGCGATATCGAGGGAATTGTCGGTCTTCTGGACATTGCCCTGGGTGAAGATGCGGGCGACTGCGACCGGCCTGGCACCGGTCCCCAACTGGAGGCCCGTGGGGATCTGGGTTTGCTGGGACGACTGGGCGCCCGGCTGGCGGAGGGTCTGGTAGAGCAGATCTTCGAATACCGCCCGGCCCCGCTTGTAGCCGTTGGTACTCACGTTGGCCAGATTGTTGGCGATGACGTCGAGTTGGGTCTGCTGGGCATCCAGGCCGGTGCGGGCAATCCAGAGGGAACGGATCATGGTCTCTTCCTAGAACGAGAATCAGGCGTTCAGCGACAGGAGCTGATCGGCGCGCTGGGCATTGGTTTCGGCGGTCTGCATCATCTTGATCTGCATTTCGAATTGCCGGGACAGGCTGATCAGATTGACCATGGTATCGACCACATTGACGTTGCTCCCTTCGAGAGTCCCTGAAGCCAGGCGCACCTGATCGTCGACCGGTGCCGCCTCGCCTGTCCTGAGCCGAAAGAACCCGTCATTGCCCCGCACCAGATCGGCTTCCGGGGGATTGACCAATTTGATCCGGCCTATGGCATTGGCGCTATTGGGGGTTCCAAAGGTCGGCACGACCGAGACCGTGCCATCGGGTGCAATTTCGATCGTATTGTCGGGGGGAACGTCGATCGGCCCGCCATCGCCGGCAACCGTGTGACCGCCTTTGGTCTGGAGCAAGCCATTGACGCTCACCTCCAACATGCCCGCACGGGTGTAGGCCTCACTGCCGTCGGGCATCTGGACCGCCAGCCAGCCCCGCCCTTGCACCGCCACGTCCAGGTTGCGCCCGGTGTACATCAGGGGCCCTTCGTCGAAGACGTCGGCCACCGAAGCATCGACCACAAAGGCGCGGGTCGGCATCCCTTCTCCGATGACAGGTACAGCCCGGAAACGATGCTCCTGGACCTTGAAGCCAATCGTGTTCACGTTGGCGAGGTTGTGCGCCGTCCCCGCCTGTTGCAGGAAGGTATGCTTTGCCCCGGTCATGGCGGTGTAGATCAGGCGATCCATCGCTCTTGCCCCTCAGTCTTGGCGCGGATTAGCGGAGGTTGACCAGGGTCTGCAGAATCTGATCCTGGGTTCGGATCGACTGGGCATTGGCCTGATAGTTGCGCTGCTCGGTAATGAGATTGACCAGTTCGGCAGTCAGATCGACGTTGGATTCCTCAACCGTGGCTGAACTCAGAACCCCCAGGTTGGAGGTATTGGGCGCGCCCACCAGCGCGGGTCCGGAGACCGAAGTCTCGGTCCACTGGTTATTGCCCAGGGACTGAAGGCCGTTAGGATTGGTGAAATTGGCCAGGACCACCTGACCTTGGTTAAAGGTCTGTCCGTTACTGTAGCGCCCCTGAATGACGCCGTCGTTACCCACCGAGAGACCTACCAGGTGACCCGATGCGTAGCCATCCTGCTCGATGCGGTTGGTGCCGAAGGGACTGCCGAACTGAGTACTGCCGGTGAAATCGATACTGAAGGCTAGCGGGGTTGCCGACCCGCTCGTGGTCCCCAAACTTGTCGCAACGTTGTTGAGATTGATCGAAATCGCCGCCGGATTGCCGCTCGACAGCTGGCCGGAGGTATCGAAATGCAGGGTCGTCAGAGCGCCTGCGCCGGAATTGGCGTTGGTCGTGCCGTCGATGTTCGCATAGAGGTTCCAATCCCCCGCCGTAGCCGCCTTGCGGAAATACATGGTCAGGGTATGGGCGTTGCCCAGAGTGTCGTACACGGAGAGGGCCGTGGAAAAATTATAGGTCAGCGGATCTGGGGTCCAGCCTCCGACCGTCGCGGCAGCCGGACCGTCGGCCCAGGCGCTGGTCGGCACGGTCTGGCGGGAATCCAGATTGACATTGGCCTTCACCCCATTGAAGCTTGAGCTGGTATTCGAACCCGTGGCCACGGGTGCCAGGTCCGAAGCCGAAATCTGCAAGGGGACCGGTGTCGAGGCGGTAATGATCCCGGACAAGGCTGGATAACCGGTCAAACGCATGGCCTGGTCATTGACGATGTAGCCGTTCTTGTCGAGATGAAACTGACCGTTCCGCGTATAGGTCACCGCCCCATTGCTATCCATCCGGAAGAAACCCGCTCCGTTGATCGAGATATCGAGCGGATTGTTGGTGGTGGTGATATTGCCCTGGGTAAATTGTTGCTGGATCGCCGCCAGCGTCACCCCGATTCCGATCTGGCTGGCTCCGCTGCCGGCCAGGGAATTGGCGTAAACATCGGCAAAATGGGCTACGCCGGCCTTGTAGCCTACCGTGCTCGCGTTCGCGATGTTGTTGCTGGTGGAGTCGATGGCCTTCGACGCCGTGTTCAGTCCGCTCAAACCTTGCTGGAATGCCATGTTCTTTCCCCTCAGTAAATTTCTTGAACGTCATTGAAGGCGAAATCGCCCAGATTGCCGAGATCGAGGACGAAGCCACCGCCGCTGCGGGACACCGCATTGACGGTCCCCAACTGCAGGGCAGTGACATCGGCAGACTTGCCGCCTTGGGTTGCGCTGACCTTGAAGGTGTAGCTCCCGTCTGCCACGGTAGCGCCGGCGGTATTCTTGCCGTCCCAGACGAAGGAGTAGTTTCCGGCCTGGCGAGCCCCCAGGTCGTCGGTGCGCAACACGTTGCCCGCTTTGTCGAGAACCTGAACCCGCACGTTGTCTACCGGCTGATCGACCTTGAATCCGCCCGCCGCAATCCCCTTCTCCAAGGTCAGACTGGCTCCGGGAACCATGACCGATTTGCCGATGATCCCCGCGGCTTGCATGGCCTGGGCGTTGTTGTATCCGGCCAGGAGTTGCGAAAGCGTCGAATTGAGCTTCTCGATTCCATTGACCGTGTTGATTTGGGCCAGTTGGGTCGTGACCTGGGCATTGTCGAGCGGATTCAGCGGGTCCTGGTTCTTGATCTGGGTCATGAGGAGGGTGAGAAAGCGGTCCTCCATGTCGGCGGTGACGGACTTGCTCGCCGCTTTGCCCGTGCCGGAACCATTGATGGCAGCGAAGACTTCCGCCGCGCTACCGGTGCTGGTGGTCGATGTTGTGCTTGCCATAAATGACTCCTCTTACTGGCCGATCTGCAGGGTACGCATCATCATGCTCTTGGCGGTATTCATGACTTCGACGTTGCTCTGATAGGAACGCGAGGCGGAAATCATGTTGGTCATTTCCTCGACCACATTGACATTGGGGAAGGCGACATAGCCTTTCTCGTCTGCAGCCGGGTTCTTGGGGTCATACACCAGCCGCGGCGGAGCCGCGTCCTCGACGACCTGGCGGACCCGTACGCCCCGCGCCCCCTCGTTGCCGCCGGCGACCGGAATGGCCTCGAACACGACCTGCTTGGCCCGATAGGGCTTGCCATCCGAAGAGACGATGCTGTCCGCATTGGCCAGGTTCGAGGCAACCGCGTTGAGGCGCATCGACTGTGCGGTCATCGCACTGGAAGAAATATGGAAGACGTTGAACAGACTCACCGACGCATCTCCGATCAGGATTGGGTAATGAGGGCGGCCTTGAGCCCTTGAATCTTGTCGCTCATGAGCCGAGTCAGGACATCGTATTGCAGCGCGTTCTCGGCCATCTGCCCTCGCTCGACATCCATGTCGACCGTATTGCCATCCACCGCCGACTGCGTCTCGCTGCGGTAGGCGAGGTTGACTTGGGAGCTGCCGCCGGCCGACTTCAGATGACCCGCCGTGGTCGTCGTCAGGGAAAGCGCCCCCGCTCCGCGTCCCGCCATGGCTTGGCTCATAGCGGCACGAAAGTCGAAATCCCTGGCCTTGTACTGGGGCGTATCGGCGTTGGCGACGTTGGCCGCCAGCACTTGGTGGCGTTCCGCCCGCAGTCCGATGGCGGTACTCAGGAGGCTCAGGTCGGCGGCAATGCTGTGCATGGAGGAGTTCCGAAGACGATTCGATCCCGGATTTGCACGAAGCGTGCCAGGCACCACGGATTTCCTGGAGCCCCAAATCTCGTGTGAATCGTGCGGGAACCGCACCTGGGTTCGGCAAAGGACGGCAATTCTTGCCGCCGCCGCTATTCCCCCTTGCCGCCCCGTCCTGCACAATGGCAGCCAAATGTCGCTGCGCTCTCTTATTCTCGCCACCTCCATTGCGGCGCTTTCCGGCGGGTACGCCCCTGGCGCCTTGGCCGATCCGGTCATCGATATTGCCGAACGCCATGTGCGCCAGCAAAGCCAGGGACTCCCCGGGAAGGTGACCATCATCATGGGCGGCCTCGCGCCCGGCCCCTCCCTGCCCCCCTGTACCGCGCTGGAAGCCTACACGCCGCCTGGCGCACGGCCGATGGGAAAGACGCAAGTCGGGGTCCGCTGTCTGGAACCCAAATCCTGGAACGTGCGCATCCCGGTCCATGTCCGCGTGACCGGAAGCTTTGTCAGCGCCGGGCGGCCTCTGACCGCCGGAAAGGTCGTGCAAGCTGAGGACCTGGTGGTCAGCGAGGGAGAACTCGACGCGCTTCCGGCAGGAATCGTCATCGATCCGGGTCAGGCCGTCGGGAAAACTCTGCGCAACTCGGTGGCCGCCGGCCAACCCCTACGCATGGAACAGCTCCTCGCCCCCCTGGTGATCCGTCAGGGGCAGACGGTCAGGGTCGTCTCCCGGGGGAGCGGCTTTTCCGTCAGCGGCGACGGGCAGGCCCTCAACGATGCAGCGGTGGGCCAGATCGCCAGAATTCGCATGCCCGGCGGACAGGTGATTCAGGGACTGGCAACCGCTGAAGGATGGGCCGAAGTGAATTTTTGACTCAAGTTTTTCCCGTTCTGACCGATAATCCGGTTGAATGATAAAAGTCTCCTGCAGGTGATCTCGTGAAAATCGACAACACGCTTAAGCCAACAACGACTCCGGTAGCGACCCGGAGCCCAGCGAAGGCCCCCGCCAGTAGCCCACCTGGCGGCGCATCCGACGTCCAGTTGAGCGCTCTCGCCGCCGAGATGGCTGGCGGTGACGACACGCCGCCGGTCAATGCCGCACGGGTGGCAGAAATCCGTCAAGCCATTGCGGAAGGACGATTCGCCATCGATCCGGGCGCCATTGCCGACCGGCTGATCAATTCGGCGCGCGAACTGCTCCAGGGCCAGCGCAAGGCCTGATGCCTTCCCTCGCCGCCGTCGTGGAGCGTGAGCTCGCGCTGGTTGAGCGTTTTCTCGCCATTCTCCTCGAAGAGCAGGCCGCGCTCCGCCGCGGTGCTGTCGATGGTCTCGAAGCGTTCACCGCTGCCAAGGCTGAAATGGCCTCCCGCCTCAATGCCGCATCCGATGAGCGCGAGGCCTGGTTGGCTTCCGAAGGAGCCGCTGCCGGCCGATCGGGACTGGAGGCATGGCTTGCTGCCCACCCGGAAGA
>SSTA01000064.1 GCA_009469685.1 Azonexaceae bacterium
ACGGCGATCTTCTTGTCCTTGGAGGACTGCTTGTCCATGCCGAAGGCGAGCGCCGCGGCGGTCGGTTCGTTGATGATGCGTTTGACTTCCAGACCGGCGATGCGGCCGGCGTCCTTGGTGGCCTGGCGCTGGCTGTCGTTGAAGTAGGCAGGCACGGTGATGACGGCTTCGGTGACTTCCTCGCCGAGGTAGTCTTCGGCGGTCTTCTTCATCTTGCGCAGCACTTCGGCGGAAACCTGGGGCGGGGCGATCTTCTTGTCACGGGCTTCGACCCAGGCGTCGCCGTTGTCGGCCTTGACGATCTTGAAGGGCATCAGGGCGATGTCCTTCTGGACTTCCTTCTCTTCGAATCGGCGGCCGATCAAGCGCTTCACCGCGTACAAAGTGTTCTTGGGGTTGGTGACGGCCTGGCGCTTTGCGGGAGCGCCGCACAGGATCTCGCCGTCGTCGGTGTAGCCGACGATGGACGGCGTGGTGCGCGCGCCCTCCGAATTTTCGATGACCTTCGGGGTGCCGCCTTCCATGATGGCGACGCAGGAGTTGGTGGTGCCGAGGTCGATGCCGATGATCTTGCCCATGATGATTCCTTTTTTGAAAGCGTTCTGATTTCGATGTTCAGGATTTGGGGGCGCCGCCCCGGATTTCAAGTCGTCGGGACTTCCCTGGCCTTGGCCACCATGACCAGGGCGGGACGAAGGGTGCGCTCGGCGATCAGGTAACCCTTCTGCAGTACCGTCACCACGGTATTGGGTTCCTGGTCGGCTTCGAGCATACCGATGGCCTGATGCTTGTGGGGATCGAATTTCTCGCCTAGGGGGTTGATTTCCACCAGGGCGTTCTTTTCGAAAGCCGAAACGAGCTGCTTGAGCGTGATCTCGACGCCGGAGCGCAAACTCTCCACGGTCTGTTCCTGGGTCGAGAGAGCAGCTTCCAGGCTGTCTTTCACGGCCAGCAGTTCGCCGGCGAATTTCTCCACTGCGAATTTGTGGGCCTTGGCGACGTCTTCCTGGGCTCGCCGCCGCACATTTTCAGTCTCCGCTTTGGCGCGCAGCCAGGCGTCGTGGTGCTCGGCGGCTTTGAGTTCAAGATCGCGCAGTTGCTCGGTCATGCTGGGCAGGGTGTCGACGGCGGGGATCGGGTCCTCGGTCACCGGCGGGGGTGGGGTCTCGGGGGCAGGCGCCGCCGCCTGCATCTCGGTGGGTGGCGCGGAGGAGGAAAGCTCGGCGCCCGGAACGGTAGCCTGGGCGTGATCGGTGTTGGACATGGGGATTCTCCGGAAAAACTGCTTGCTTAACTGGGGCCGGTCTTTTTGATTTCAAGGCCTGTAAGCAACATTTTCTCCGTGCTACGATGAAAAGACTTTGGCTGAATTTTCGCCGTGCTCTGCGGTCCCCATGAAAAACATCGGTAAATACAAGGTCGTCAAGGAACTGGGCAAGGGCGCCACGGCGACGGTGTATCTGTGCGACGACCCCGATACCCAGCAACAGGTAGCGGTCAAATTGGTCCGTTTCGGCAAGGATAACGCGGCGATGTCCCGCCGGCTGCGCAAGCTGTTCCAGACCGAAGGCGTGACGGCCAGCCGTCTCGACCACCCCAACATCGTCCGCATCTACGATGCCATCGTCGAGGATGACTACGCCTATCTGGCGATGGAGTACGTCGAGGGCGAATCCCTGGAGAAGCACTGCCGCATCGACAAACTGCTGCCCATGCACCGGGTGGTGGCCATCATCTTCAAATGCTGCCTCGCCCTCGACCACGCCTACCGCCAGGGGGTGATCCATCGGGACATCAAGCCGGCCAACATCATGCTGACCGCCAACGACGAGCCCAAGATCGCCGATTTCGGGCTGGCTCTCAACCTCCAGAAGGACATGGACCGGGATTCGACCTTCATCATGGGGGTGGGGTCGCCGGCCTACATGTCGCCGGAGCAGATCAAGGGCTACGCGCTCAACCAGAAGACCGACCTCTATTCCCTGGGGGTCGTGCTCTTTCAGATGCTCACCGGCCGCTTGCCCTTCCGGGCCAACAATCAGGCCACCCTGGTCTACAAGATCATCAACACCGACGCGCCGCCCGTCACCGCGCTCAATCCCAGTCTGCCCGAGTCGGTCAATCCGATCATCAAGAAATCCCTCGAGAAGGATCTCTATACCCGCTACAAGAACGGTGCGGAGATGGCCAAGGATTTGTCGACGGTGCGCTTCCAGATCTGGGAGGAAGACGATACCGAGCAGGACATCCGCCATTTCGAAGCCTTGCGCAAGCTCGACTTTTTCACCGAGTTCGAGAATGTCGAGCTCTGGGAAGTCCTGCGGGTGGCCGTGTGGCGGGAACTGGCCTCGGGAGTCGCTATCGTCCGGGAAGGCGAGACCAGTCAGACTTTCGGCATCATCGTGCGCGGATTCGTCGAAGTCTCGATCCATGGACGGGCCTTGTGCCGTCTGGGAGCGAGCGAAGTGGTCGGAGAAATTGCCTATCTCCATCCCACCAACAAGACGCGGCACGCCTCGGTGGTGACCCTGGAGCCCACCCTTTTTCTGGAAATCAGTGCCTCGGCTCTGGCGCTGTCGTCGGAAGAACTGCTGGAGCGCATGCGCAATGGCCTCATCGCCAAGATGATAGACCGCATGCGCAAGGTCAACGAAATCGCGGCCGCCCAGGGGGCGCCCGCAGTCGACGTAGGAACCGGTTCGCTGTCCGGGGCCTCGCGCTCGAGCCCGGGGTCGGGGCTGGATCTGGAACTCGCCCCGATGTGAGGCCGGACTGGGCCGCCCCCGGGGAGTCGGCCTAGACCTTGAAGCGCCCGACCAGGTTTTGCAGGCCGTCGGCCAGTTGCCTCAAATCGTGGGCTGCGCCGGCAGTCTGCTCGACGGCCCCGTGATTGTCCCGGGCCATGCCGGCGATGGACTCGATTCCGCCGGCCACCTCGCCTGACGCCCGCCTCTGGTGGTCGGTCGCGTTGGCGATGGCGTCGAGGCCGTGGCCGACCTCGGTGACCGACCCATTGGTGGCCTCGAGCACGCTGGCTACGGAGCCGACGGCGGTCTGGCTCGATTCCAGATGTTCCAGACCCTCGTCGATGGTGCGGCGGACGGCGACCGACTGGGCGCTGATCGTGGCTGTAATGGCGTCGATTTCGCCGGCGGCCCGGGACGATTTCTCGGCCAGCTTGCGCACTTCGTCGGCGACCACCGCAAATCCGCGGCCCTGTTCTCCGGCCCGCGCAGCCTCGATGGCGGCATTCAGGGCAAGCAGATTGGTCTGTTCGGCAATGTCCTTGACCTCGCGGGTCATGTGGGTGATCGCCTCGGTATTGCGAACGAACTCGCCGACCGATTCGGCCATTTCACGGACGGCCTTTTCGACTACATCCATCTCGCCCACCAGGGTGGTGAGATTGCGGCTGCCTTCCTGAGCCCGGGCGAGGCTCTCCTGGGACTGCCGCTGAACGTGGCCGGCATTGCTGGCGATGGCCGAGATGCTATCGACGAGCTGCTCGACGACGGCGGCCGCGGCACCGGATTGCTGATCCTGTTGGCGGGAACTTTGCGCGACGCGGTCGGCGCTGTCGGAGAGGAAGGCAACCTTGGCGGAAACCTGGGCGGCGGCGTCGCGCACCTGGCGGACCAGACCGCTGAAATTCTCCATCATTTCGTTGAATACCACCGAAGCCTGGCCCACCTCGTCCTGGCCGCGGACCGGCAGGCGCCGGGTGAGGTCGCCCTCGCCGCGGGCGATGTCCTCCAGGCCCTGGCGCAGATTGTCCAGAGGAACGGTGACGAAATGGCGGGTCAGCAGGAAGATGATGACCAGCAGGATGCCGATGACCAGCAAAGCGACTCCGGCAATCTTGAGGCGGAAATCGCTCACCGCCGATTCGACGGAATCGAGGGAGATCTTCATGCTCACCACGCCAAGGACGGTCCCTTCGGGAACCTGGTGGCAGGCGATGCAATCCTTGCCCAGATAATTCTTCGATGCCCGGGTGGGATTGATGACCTGCAGGTAAGCGCCCCCGGCCTGATGCTCGACCGAGGTGTGGGCTTTGCCAGTGGACATCACCTGGTTCTCGACCGCATCGAGTGCGCGGCCGGCCTTGCTGTCGGGACCGAAGAGCTTGACCACCGCTTCGCTGCGGGCTACGTGGAGATCCTTGATGATCGAGAGCTGCTTGATCTGGTCGAGGAAGACTTCCCGCTGCCCCACCGTGCCGGTGATCATCATGCCGGTCAGTCCGGCCATGGTCATTTCGTGGATGCTCTGGGCGAAATCCTCGGCCTGCCGGATGGCGGTGTCCCGATTGACCTGGGTGGCCCAGACGATGACTAC
>SSTA01000352.1 GCA_009469685.1 Azonexaceae bacterium
CTGCGGCATGACCATCCGCGCGACTGGCAGGCCTTGCTCGCCGCCGGCAACGGCCGCGCGCCAATGGCCTTGCGCGTGAATCGGCGCCGTGCCGCCAAGCCTGACTTTCTGCGCCGGTTGGCGGAAGCCGGGATCGAGGCGCGCGACATGGCTGGCGACGCCGTGCTGCTCGCGCGGCCGATGGCCGCCGAGCGCCTGCCCGGATTCGCCGCCGGCGAGGTGTCGGTGCAGGACGCCGGCGCCCAGGCCGCCGCCGCGTTGCTCGACGTTGCCGATGGCATGCGCGTGCTGGATGCCTGCGCCGCGCCGGGCGGCAAGACGGCGCATCTGCTCGAGCGCGCCGACGTCGACCTGCTCGCGCTGGATGCCTCGGCCGAGCGGGCGGCGCGGATCGGCCGCAACCTGGACCGGCTTGGCCTCGCCGCACGCGTCGTCGCCGAGGACTGCCGCGACCTGGCGAAGTGGTGGGACGGGCGTCCGTTCGATCGCATCCTCGCCGACGTGCCCTGTTCCGCCTCGGGCGTGGTGCGCCGGCACCCCGATGCGAAGTGGCTGCGCCGCGCCGGCGACATCGCCGGCTTCGCCGCGCGGCAGGCGGAGATCGTGGATGCGCTGTGGCGGGTGCTCGCCCCCGGTGGCAAAATGCTTTATGTCACTTGTTCGCTGTTCGTCGCCGAGAACGCCGCGCAAGTGACAGCGTTCGTCGGCCGCCATGCCGACGCCCGGCGCCTGCCGATCGCGGGCGAGGAAACGGAGCGACAGCTTTTTCCCGATGCCGAGCATGACGGCTTTTATTTCGCGCTGCTGGAAAAGGCGTAGCGCCTGGCTGGCGGGACTGTGGCTGGCTGGCGGCCTGGCGCTGGCGAGCCTCCCGGCATGGGCCGGCAGCATCGAGCCGCGCGCCGCCGAACTGCGAGCCGCCGACGACGGCTACGTGCTCTCGGCCGAATTCGCGATCGATCTCGGCCCGCGGCTGGAAGACGCGGTGACCCGCGGCGTCGCGCTCAACTTCATCCTCGAATTCGTGCTCGAACGTCCGCGCCAATACTGGATCGCCGAGCACATCGTGACCCGGCTGCAGACCTACAAGCTTTCCTACAGCAGCCTGACGCGGCAATTCCGCCTGGCTGGCGGCGCCCTGCACCAGAACTTCGGCAGTCTCGACGAAGCCTTGCGCGCGCTCGGCCACATCGGCATGCAGGTGCTGGCCGACAAGGGCACGCTCAAGCCCGACGAGAAATACCAGGCCGCGGTGCGCCTGACGCTCGACCGCGGCCAGTTGCCCAAGCCCTTCCAGATCGACGCCATCACCGACCACGAATGGCAGATCGACGCCAAGGTGAAGCGCTGGACCTTTCAGCCGGCGGAACCGAAATGACCGCCGCCCGCCGGGCCGTCCCAAGGGCGGCGCAGCCAAGTTCCGGAGCCGCGCAGCGGCGAACCAGGGGCACCCCCTTTCGTGGTGAGTTGCGCGCGGGGAGGGCCGTGCCGTGACCATCGCGCTGGCCGTGATCACGGCTCTGGGCGGCGTGCTGCTGTTCCTGCTCACCCAGGCCTCGGCCAACTCCGCGCTCTTCGCCGGCACCTATCCGTGGCTGCTCGGCATCAACGGGGTGGCCGCCGCCGCGCTGCTGGTACTGGCGATGGTCAAACTGCTGCGCCTGCGCCGGGACGTGCGCGGCGGCGTATTCGGCTCGCGGCTGAAATCGCGGCTGATGCTGATGCTCGCGCTAATGGCGGTGCTGCCCGGCGCGCTGGTCTATGCCGTCTCCCTCCAATTCGCGGTCAAGAGCATCGATTCATGGTTCGACGTGCGCGTCGACGCGGCGCTGGAAGGTGGCCTGAACCTGGGCCGCAGCGTGCTGGAAACGCTGCAGGACGAGATCCTGGAAAAGGCGCGCGGCATGGCCGTCACGCTCGGGGACGGTGCCTACGTGAGCGTGACCAAGCTGGACACGCTGCGCGAACAGGCTGGCGCGCAGGGTGCCGCGGTACTGGATGCGTCGGGCAGGGTGCTGGTGAGCAGCGGCGGCGACCTTGACCGGCTACTGCCGCCGTTGCCGCCCAGCCAGCAACTGCGCGCGGCGCGCGGGGGCCGTGGTTTCGCGGTGATCGCCGAAACGTCCGACGGACTGCTGCTGCGCGCGCTGGTCCCGCTTACCGGCGGCGGTTTCGTGGTCGAGCCGCGCGTGTTGCAGCTCACCCAGCCGGTGCCGCTGGCGATCACGCAGAGCGCGCGCAGCGTCGAGGACGC
>SSTA01000353.1 GCA_009469685.1 Azonexaceae bacterium
AGTTCGGTCACTTGCTTGGCGATCAGGACGACAACCACTGCGAGAAAAGCCTTGCGGATGAAGCCGGCGCCGTGCTTGAGCGCCAGATGGGTGCCCATCCAGGACCCTGCGAGGTTGCAGGCGGCCATGACCAGACCGACCTGCCAGAGGATCGGCCCGTGGCTGGCGAAGAAGGCGATGGCGGAGAGGTTGGTCGCGAAATTGATCACCTTGGCGCTTGCCGAACCCTGGACGAAATCCATACCGAACAGCCGCACGAAGCCAAAGATCAGGAAGCTGCCTGTCCCCGGACCGAAGAAGCCGTCATAGAGACCGATGAGGCCGCCGAACAGAGCGCCTCGCCAGCGATCGCGACCTTCTAGGGCCCGCGTTGCCCGCTGGCCGAAATCCTTTTTCACGAAGGTGTAGATGGCGACGGCGATCATCAGGACAACCACCAGCGGCCGCATCGTTTCGCGCGGCAACCACGCGACCAGCGCGGCCCCACCCCAGGCGCCGAGCAGGGCGGCGAAGGTGGCCGGCAGGACGACGGGCCATGGAATGCGCACCCTGCGGGCATAGCGCCACAGAGCGGCGCCGGTGCCGGCGATGCTCGACACCTTGTTGGTGCCGAACAAGGTGGGGATCGCGGTCTGCGAAAACTGCGAGAGCAGGACGGGGATCTGGATCAGGCCGCCACCCCCGACCACGGCATCGACCATGCCGGCAAAGAAGGCTGCGGGGGCAAGGATGGTCCAGTCGATCATGGGGAGGGGGCCATTGGAGGGTCAGGGTCGACCAAAAAGGCCCGGCGCACGCGCCGGGCAAGGAAGGTGATTCGGCTCCGCGCTCGGAGCCGAAGCTTCAGGAGACATCGGTCAGGTGGCCTGCAAGGCAATTTCCTCCGGCGCCGGCAGTGCTTCGTCGGTTTCGGCCAGGGTCGCATCGACCGGGTCGATGGCCCCTTCCCACTTGGCGACGGCGGCGGTGGCGATCGCATTGCCGAGGACGTTGGTCGCCGTGCGTCCCATGTCGAGGAAATGGTCGATACCGAGGATCAAGAGCAGGCCGGCTTCCGGCAATCCGAACATCGGCATCACGGCAGCCACCACCACCAGAGAGGAGCGCGGCACGCCGGCAACACCCTTGCTGGAGATCATCAGGACAAGCAGCATGGTGATCTGCGTCGTCAGGCTGAGATCGATACCATAAGCCTGGCTGATGAAGAGCGCGGCGAAGGCGCAGTAAAGCATGGAACCGTCGAGATTGAACGAATAGCCGAGGGGGAGCACGAAGCCGGTGATGCGGTCGCGCACGCCGAATTTCTCGAGCTGTTCCATCAGCTTGGGATAGGCCGATTCGCTGCTGGCGGTAGAGAAGCCGAGCAGCATCGGGCTGCGCACCAGTTTGAGCAGGCGGAAAACGTCCTTGCCCATCACGAAGTAGCCGACCGCGATCAACACCAGCCACAGAACGACGAGGGCGATGTAGAAGCTCGCCAGCAGCTTGCCGAAGACGACCAGCATGCCCAGGCCTTGGGTCGTGATGATGCCGGCGACGGCGCCGAAGACGCCGATCGGGGCGAAGCGCATCACGTAGTCGGTGACCTTGAGCATGACGTGCACGACTTCCTCCATGGTGTTCACCAGGCTGCGTGCGGTCTGGTTGTGCAGGTGGCCCAGCGCCAGACCGAAGAAGACGGCGAATACCAGGATTTGCAGAATTTCATTGGCCGCCATCGCCTCGAAAATGTTTTTCGGGAAAACGTGGGTGATGAAATCCTTGAGGTTCAGCGCGCTGGTCTTCAGGCCGACGGCGCTGCCCACCTCGGGCAGGGAAACGCCCAGTCCGACCCCCGGCTGAAGCAGGTTGGCGAAGACCAGTCCCAACGAGAGCGACAACAGGGAGGCCATGACGAACCAGCCGAGAGCCTTGGCACCGATGCGACCCACCGTCTTCGAGTCGCCCATGCCGGCAAGGCCTGCCACCAGGGTCGCGAAGACGAGCGGCGCGATGATCATTTTGATCATGCGCAGAAAGATATCGGTCAGGATGCCGAAGTAGCCGGCGATCTCCTTGGCCGCTTCCGGACTACCGGCCATCGTGTTGCAGGCATAGCCGACGGCGACGCCAAGGACCATGGCAATGCCGATCCAGCGGGTCAGGCGATTCATTTTCATGATGGTTTCCTTAGGGTAGGAAGTAGGGATGCGCCTGGCTCAGGCAGCGGCCGGGAGAGGGATGACTTGGGGACGGGTCAGCACTTCGGGGCGCAGGACCTCGGCCAATTGCTCGGAGCTCATCAGGCCGCGTTCGACGACCACCTCGGCGACACCGCGTCCGCTGCGGAAGGCCTCCGCGGCGACTTCGGTCGCATTGGCGTAGCCGATATAGGGGTTAAGCGCGGTGACGATGCCGATCGAGCGTTCTACCGACTCGCGCAGCAGATCGCGGTTGGCGGTGATGCCGGAAACGCAGTGGTCGGCCAGGACGCGGCAGCCGTTGGTCAGGTGCAGCACACTCTTGAACAGGCTGTGGGCGATGATCGGCTCGAAGGCGTTCAGCTGCAGCTGACCCGCTTCGGCTGCGAAGGTGACGGTGGCGTCGTTGCCGATCACCTCGAAGGCGATCTGGTTTACAACTTCCGGAATCACCGGATTGACCTTGCCCGGCATGATCGAAGAGCCGGCCTGGCGCGGGGGCAGGTTGATCTCGTTGAAACCGGCGCGCGGGCCGGAGGAGAGCAGGCGCAGGTCGTTGCAGACTTTGGAGAGCTTGACGGCAACGCGCTTGAGGACGCCGGAAAGCTGTACGAAGCTGCCGCAGTCTTGCGTCGCTTCAATCAGGTTGGGGGCGGTGACGACCGGGATGCCGCTGATTTCGGCCAGTTTGCGGCAGACGAGGGGCGCGTACTCGGGATGGGCGTTGATGCCGGTTCCGATCGCGGTGGCGCCCAGGTTCATTTCGCGAATGAGCAAGGCAGCTTCTTTCAGGCGCTCCTCGTCTTCCCCGAGCATGACGGCGTAGGTCGAGAATTCCTGGCCCAGGGTCATCGGCACGGCATCCTGCAGCTGGGTGCGGCCCATCTTCAGCACGTCGGCGAATTCGTCGGCCTTGCGCTCGCACGCCTTGCGCAGATAGGCCATCGCATCGACGAGACGAAAGATGCCGACATAGGTCGCCAGCTTCAGCGCCGTCGGATAGACGTCGTTGGTCGACTGGCTCATATTCACATGCTCGTTCGGGTGAAGCGCCTTGTAGTCCCCACGTTCCTTGCCGAGCAGCTCGAGGGCACGGTTGGCAATGACTTCGTTGGCATTCATGTTGGTCGAGGTGCCGGCGCCGCCCTGGATGACGTCCACCACGAACTGTTCGTGCAGCTTGCCGTCGATGACTTCTCTGCAGGCGGCGACGATGGCTTGGCTACGGGAGGCATCGAGCAAGCCGAGCTGCTGGTTGGCGAGCGCGGCGGCCTTCTTGATCTGGGCCAGGGAGCGAATCAGGTCGGGATAGACCGAGATCGGAATGCCGGTGATCGGGAAGTTTTCCAGTGCGCGCAGGGTATGCACCCCGTAATAGGCACTGACCGGGACGTCTCGATCACCCAGCAGATCGTGTTCGCTACGGAAAGTTTGCTTGCTCATTGATGTCTCCTTAGGGGGTCGTTTGGCTAGGCAGCCTGAGCATTCCTATTGCAGACCCCGTGCCAGCCCTGTATTCCAGTAAACATATGAAAATATGTATTTTTTTATTTATGAAATTTTGCCAAGTTCGGTTTTCCGGAAATCGGCCCCGCCAACCGTTCGGAAAACCGAACAAGTGCGGGCGCGGTTCAGTGCCCAGGGCTCCCTAAACCAAGCGGCGCCCATCGAGCGAGTGCAGATTTTCGTTATTTTTTCTGCCGCCCATCCTCGCGCAGCAGCCGGAAGACCCGATCCAGCAGTGGCAAATTGCCCGCCGTCGAGCGAGTTCCCAAGAAACGCCGGCGATCGGCGCATCACTTACCTATGCAGTTGCTTGCATAGGTCTTCACTTCCCTTCTACCTCTCGCGCGCTCCACTCCGCCATACTTTTCGCCGCTGCGCCTCTGCAGGCGCAGTTCATCAAACCTCCCGGAGATTGCCTTGAACGCCCTGCGCCGACTGTTGTGTTCCGCCCTTGCCGCCTTTTCCCTGGCTTCGCTGCCGG
>SSTA01000354.1 GCA_009469685.1 Azonexaceae bacterium
CCCTCCGGTGCTCCTGCAATTCGAGCGAGAACCAGATGGACAATGTTCTCGGCGAGGTCGTGGTCGCCGTAGGTAATGAAGATTTTTTGCCCGTACAAGCGGTAAGCACCATTCGCCGTGGGTTCGGCCCGGCATCGAATGGCCGCCAAGTCGGATCCGGCGCCCGGTTCGGTGAGGTTCATGGTCCCCGTCCACTCCCCTGCTACGAGAGCGGGGAGGTATAGCGCCTTCTGGCTCTCGGTTCCAGCCAGAACAAGCGCTTCAATGGCACCTTGCGTCAGCATGGGGCATAGGGAGAAGGCATGGTTGGCCCCCTTCCACATTTCGCTTACCGCAGCCGCAACCAGCCTCGGCAATCCTTGCCCCCCATAGGCTGGATCGCTGGCCAGTCCATTCCAACCGCCGTCGACGAAGCGGCGGTAGGCTTCTCGGAAACCCGGTGCAGTAACCACCCGCCCACCATCCAGTCGACTGCCGTGGAGATCGCCGACCCGGTTCAGGGGCGACAAAATCTCTCCGGCAAAACGGGCCGCCTCGTCGAGTATGGCATCCACCACGTCAGATCCGGCCTCGGCATAGCCCGGAAGGCTCGCAATGTTCTCGAGCGCGGCGAGATCTCGCAGCGCGAATCGCATGTCTTCCAGAGGAGCCCGATATTCGCTCATGATGTCGTCTCCTGTACGTAATAGGGAAAGGAACGGCGGGTTCTGCGGCTCAGCCGCCGCCGAAAGCGAGCCTGCTCCGGTGACTTTCCAAGACTTGGCCTTGGGCCTTCAATGGGTAGAGCAGGAGCCAGGACGAACCCGTCATGATTCGCCTGCCTCGCGATCCATCTGGGCCAGGGTTTCCCGCAGTTCAGCGAGGAAGAGTATCTCTTGGACCACCGCAAGGCTGAATCCGCTGCGTTTTCCCCCACGATTGTCTCGCAGGAGCCTTTGGAGATACTCGCCACAATCCGGTTTTGTCCACGACAATTCCAGCGCTTCCCGGATGTGGGGAAGCTCCTCCAGGCTCTCCGCGCGGTGATTTTGGGCAGTGTCCGCCCCTTCGCCGGCATCCGCGAAATCTATCCCCTCGACGGCAAGCCTGGACTGGTCCCCCAGCCAGGGGATGACCTCGACGTTGAAATGCTGGTTCAAGCTCGTGGCAATGCGCTCGAAATCCTCGCGCATATTGGCCATGCGATACACTTCCAACAACCTTATCCAAGGTTGCAGCGCCTCTTTCGGACTCTGGTCGATGTACTCTTGCAGGGCTTGGGCAGCCCCCTTCACCCGACCGAAGGAGAGCATTATCTCGGCAAGTTCCATGACCGGATTGACTTCAAAGTGCTCGTCGACCGTTGCCGCTGAAACCGAAAATGCCGAATCGAGGTTGTTTCGAGGCGCGGGCTGAACCTGCGCAGGCGGTGCAAGGGCCTCGCCCTCGGAATCGAGGGGCAGGTCGACCGGGATCGAAGTCCCTAATACCTCGGGCTCGACAGCGAAATCGACACCGCCGAGATCGTCGCTTTCCCCCTCTCGCTGTGGATCTACGAGAGGTTCGGGCACCGTCAGGACGTCCGAACTTTCTGCGCGGCGACGGGTAACGTGTCGCCAACCCAGCCAGGCCGCCACCCCGGCGAAGACGCCCATGAGCAGGCCGTAGAAGCTCCACTCGCTGAGCCCCCCCATATCCCGCGCAACCGGGTGCCTCGCTTCCCGCGGCGGGGCAGGGATTGCAGGAACGGACGAGATCGCCGCCGGTGCCGCAGGCGAGGACTTTTGCTCCTCGATCCGCTGAGTCACATTGTTGGCCCGGGACTGCAATTCCCCCAGACTGTTCTCCAGCGTCCGCAACTTTTCGGCCGCCGCCAGCTGCGAAGTGGCCTGCTCATACAGGGCCGTGAGGGTACGAAATTCAAGACGCAGGAGTTCGCGCTGGGCCTCGCGCGCAGGCGTCTCCTCAAAACTGACCCCCAGTTCCGTAGCCATGCGCAGGCCCGGCTCGAAGGCGCCATCGTCGCCGACGAGGACCAATCGGTCCTTGAGTGGAGTTCTTTTGGCCGGCGAGAGTTTTCTTGCCGGAATCAGTCTTTCCGGAGCGGGTTCGCGAACACGCGCCGGCCGCGCGGGCAGCGGTCGCGGCGTATCCCGAGCGGATGACTGGGGAAGCGACGCTTCGGAAACGGCCTCCGGCAGCGCAACCGCCGACCGGTCCGGCTCCCCCAAAGAAGGAAGCAGGAGATATTCCCTGCGCAGGTCGTGACCGCATCCCACCACGACCCCGATCCGCAAGGCAGGATCTCGAAGCGGCCGCCACGAACGGATTTCAAGAACCGGTTGCGTCCCTTTGTGGAGCACGAGGTCTGCCTGCTTCAACCAAGGCAGCGAATCGTCCTCTCCAGGCTTGAGCCGAAAGCAACCCACTTCGGGGATTTCCGTTGCGGCAGCCCGCAATGCGATAGTCGCCACCAGGGGTTCCCCGAGCACCGATTGGGTCCGAATCTCTCCAAGCCCCAGGGCAAGAGCGCCGCTCATCCAGAACCCGAGCGGAATGATGCAGAGTCGAGGGAGCGCGCGGACGGGCAAAATCACCGATAGGAGGGAGAATGAGGGGTTCTGGCCTATTTTCCGGCAAGATACCGTGAATCGTCGAAAGTCGCCACCCAGCCAGGAAAATAGACCACCAGCAGGGTCATCGCCATGCCGGAAAGCCAGGCTTCCGAAAATCCCAGAAGGAGAAAATAGGGCAGATATTCCTCCAGTAGATAGGCAGCGGGATACGCTCCTGCCAATACCATCAGACTACTGGCAGCAGCACCCACCCCGATGACGGTCGCTGCCGAGCCGAAAAATCCATTGACGAAGATGTAGATGAAGAAATGACGTGGCAGGAAGCGATCGACAATGCGGTAGATCCGGTCTGACAGGAAGACGCCCCAACCCGCCAGCAGGAGAGCATTGAGGGCGAAACTCGCCGCCCCTCCCCCCTCGTTCACCATCACTGCGGCGAGTACGAGATTCAATGCAATAAAGGCCAGTTGTGGGCCGAAGCTGAGGGTCATCGCCGTGGCACCCAAGAGATGCAGGGTCAGCCCCGGTTTGACGCCTGCCTTCAGACTCCACATCAGCGTGAGCCCGACGATGAGGCCGAGCCATAGATTGAAGCGGGAGGAATCCTTGAATACCGACCAGGGCGCCCGCCAGACTGCGCGTGCGAAAAGCGGACTCCAAAGCACCCACGCGGCCCAGTACCAGCCTTCGGCAAGCAAGGAGTCGGGCAGGTTCACGCGCGGTCCGTCAGCCCAGAGCCTCCAGGAGTTGGGGCAAGGCCTCGAACAGATCAGCGACCAGACCGTAGTCGGCCACCTGGAAGATGGGGGCGTCGCCGTCCTTGTTGATGGCCACGATGACCTTCGAATCCTTCATGCCTGCCAGGTGCTGGATGGCTCCCGAGATGCCGATGGCCAAGTAGAGATCGGGGGCGACAATGCGGCCCGTCTGGCCCACCTGGTAATCGTTGGAAACGAACCCCGCATCGACGGCGGCCCGGGATGCGCCGAGCGCCGCATTGAGGCGATCGGCAAGGGGTTCGAGTAGACGCCGGTAGTTCTCGCCGCTGCCCAGTCCACGACCACCGGACACCACAACTCGGGCTGCGCCCAGATCGGGGCGCGCCGAGGGCGCCAGTTCGCGGCCCACGACCTTGCTGTACCCTAGATCGGCGCCCGCGGGAATGGCCTCGACCACGGCCGCTCCGCCGGGGCCTGCCGAATCGAAGGCCGTACTGCGCACGCTGAGCACCTTGACCGCATCGGCACTGCGTACGGTGGCCAATGCATTGCCGGCATAAATCGGACGGATGAAGGTATCCGGTGCCTCGATCGACACCACATCGGAAATCTGAGCCACGTCGAGAAGCGCCGCCACCCGGGGCAAGAGGTTCTTGCCGAACGTGGATGCCGGAGCCAGTACGTGTCCGTAGCCGGACGATCGGGCTGCCGCCAGGGTGGCCACATTTTCCGCAGTCTGGTCGGCATAGTGGGGCGCGTCCGCCACGAGGACGCGAGTGACGCCCGCCAGCAGGGCGGCTTCCTGGGCGGCTCCCGCACATCCGCTCCCGGCGACGAGGACATGGATTTCTCCACCGATACGGGTGGCGGCGGTCACGGTATTGCGGGTTGCAGGCTTGAGAGCCTGGTGGTCGTGTTCGGCGATGACGAGAATGCTCATGGTCAGATCACCTTGGCTTCGTCGCGCAATTTGCGCACCAACTCGGCCACGTCGGCCACGCGGATTCCGGCACTGCGCCGGGGCGGCTCGGAAACTCGCAGGACGCTGAGACGCGGCGCGATGTCAACGCCGAGATCGGCCGGGAGCAACACGTCCAGGGGCTTCTTTTTGGCTTTCATGATGTTAGGCAGAGTGGCATAGCGCGGTTCGTTGAGACGCAGATCGGTGGTCACCACCGCAGGCAGGCCGATATCCAGAGTTTCCAGGCCCCCATCCACTTCGCGGGTGACCTGGGCCCGACCGCCTGCAACCACCAGCTTCGACGCAAAGGTCGCCTGGGGCCAGCCGGCCAGGGCGGCCAGCATCTGCCCGGTCTGATTGGCATCGTCGTCGATGGCCTGCTTGCCGCAGATGACCAGGCCGGGTGCCTCGCGGTCGCAAACCGCCTTCAGGAGCTTTGCCACCGCCAGGGGCTGCAAATCGGCGCTGCCCGCTTCGCCGCAATCCACCAGGATCGCCCGGTCGGCGCCTAGGGCCATGGCCGACCGCAGAGTCTCCTGGGCGGAGGCGGTGCCGCACGATACCGCCACCACTTCGCCGGCGACGCCCGCTTCCTTGAGCCGCACGGCCTCTTCGACGGCGATTTCGTCGAAGGGATTCATGCTCATCTTGACGTTGGCGAGGTCGACCCCGCTGCCATCGGTCTTGACCCGAACTTTAACGTTGTAATCGACCACACGTTTGATCGCTACCAGGATTTTCAAAACCTGCTCCTTGCCGGCAAAAGCTCTATTGTGCCTTGATTCGACAGGTTTCGGGCCGCTGCCCCCTGCGCCCTCCTCTATTGCACGGGCACATGCGGGGAAGCGGCCGCTGCCGGAACGACCATCATGCGCCGACTACTGCATGCGGCGCCGAGCGCCGCGACGGGCGAGGCCCTTGTCTAGCGCTGTAATCGCCGTCCTGTTCGAAGTCCTGGCCAGGAGATCATCGCCCAGTGGGTCGAACGAGAACCGGGATCTCCTTGTAAGCCGGAGTCGCCGTGTGGGCCGCGGCGAGGGACAGAGCCATGAGCGGCGTCGCCTCCGGAAAATAGGCGGCGACGCAACCGGGCGGGATGTCGTAGGCCACCGCCCGAAAACCTGTAACGCGGCGCTCGACACCGTCTTCGGCCAGTCCTTCGATATCGACCCGATCGCCGTCTCGCAGGCCCCGCCGGGCGAGATCGTCGGGGTGGATGAACAGTACCCGCCGCCCACCGAAAATACCCCGGTAGCGATCGTCCTGGCCATAAACCGTGGTATTGAACTGATCGTGGGAGCGCACGGTCATCAGGGCCAGCACGTCGGGGCCTTCCCGCCTGCGGGCCCGGTGTACTGGGCCTTCGGCAATGGGATGAACGCGAAACTCTGCCTTGCCGCTGCCCGTGTTCCACTGCCGGCGCGCTGCCGCATTGGGCAGCCAAAAGCCTCCCGGCCGGCCGAGCTTGGCCTCGTAATCGTCAAAACCCTCGAAAACCCCTTCCAGGCAGGCTTCGATCCGCGACCGGATGTGACGGTAATCGGCCGCCATTTCGTGCCAGGGCGCCGCGTGCGGCAATAGCGCCTCGCCCAGGGTGCAGACGAGGGCAGGCTCTCCTCTCATCGCCGGCGAGACAGGCTCCTGTATGCCTCGGCTGGCGTGGGTCATACTCATGCTGTCCTCAACCGTGACGACCTCGTCGCGATCCCGGTCGGTGCGGCCCAGCGCGGGCAGGAGGAGTCCCAAACGGCCGGGGTGGAGATGGGTGCGGTTGAGCTTGGTTGCCACCGAGAGGGTCAGATCGCACTCTTCCAGGGCTTGCCTTACCCGCGGTCCGTCGGGGATAGCCACCCCGAAATTCCCTCCCAGCGCGAGAAATCCACGGATTTCCCCGGCCAGCAATCCCCGCGCCACGCCAACGGCGTCACGCCCCGATTTCCGCTGCACCGGCACGCCGAAGACCGCTTCCAGTCGATCGAGGAAATGCGGCGGCACCTTGCCGGTCGCCCCCATCGTCCGATTGCCCTGTACGTTGGAATGGCCGCGAACCGGAACCGCCCCCGCCCCCGGCCGGCCGAGATTGCCCTTGAAAAGCAGGAAATTGACGATGGTCTGGACGGTGGCCACGGCCTGCTCGTGGTGGGTGATGCCCATGCACCAGGTGCATAGCGTGGCACCTGAGGCGGCATAGAGGTCGGCAATTTCTTCGAGGTCGGCGCGAAGCAAGCCGCTCTCGCCCAGGATCACATCCCAGGACTCCCGCACAAGATCTTCCTGCAGGGCAGGAAAGCCGACCGTGTGGGTGGCGATGAAGTCCCGGTCTATCCCTGCATCGCCCCGCTCCAGCAGGCACTTCATCACCCCCTTGAGGGCTGCCAGATCGCCGCCGATCCTGACCCGATACACCTTGCGGGCCACCCGGGACCCGCTTCCGGTGAGCATGCCCGCCACTTCCTTGGGATCGGAGAAGTTGCGGAACCCCAATTCGTCGAGGGGGTTCAGGGCAATCACCGTGGCGCCCCGCCGCTCGGCCCGGTGCAAAGCCCCCATCATGCGGGGATGATTGCTGGCCGGATTCTGGCCGATCACCACGATCAGATCGGCGTGATCGAAGTCCTCCAGGGTACAGGTCCCCTTGCCGACTCCGATCATGTCCTTCATGGCGTAGCCGGAGGGCTCGTGGCAGAGATTGGAACTGTCCGGCAGATGGGCGCTTCCGTAAGCCCGGGCCATGAATTGCCAGAGGAAGGCCGCCTCGTTGGACGAGCGGCCCGAGGTGTAGAAGGCCACTGCGTCAGCGTCCAGCTTCCGCAGCGCCAGGGCAGCTAGGCGCGCGGCTTCGTCCCAACCGATCGCCCGATAGGTGTCGCTCGCCGCGTCGTAGCGGAGCGGCTCGGTCAGGCGGCCGGCATTCTCGAGTTCCCTGTCGGACCATCCGCGCAGTTCGTCGAGCCGATGGCGAGTGAAGAAGTCCGGGTCGGCCACCCGACGGGTCATCTCCCAGGCGATGGCTTTCTGACCCTGCTCACAGCTGTCGATCGAACTGCCGTCGTTCCGGTCGGGAAAGGCACAACCGGGACAGTCGAATCCTCCGGGCCGATTGGCGGATCGGAAGCTCTCGACGACCTTGAGCGGAATGCCTTGGCGCCAGAAGGCTGAAACCGCGCTGCCCACCGCGTGGCGACCGCCGGCGGGGTGCGGGAAATCTCGGTGGCTCGGGTTGTCGTCATCCATGGCCGAACTCCTGTTCACGTTCCGCAGGATTTGAGCTTTCCGCTGGCCATCAGGTTCTCGCGCCAGGCACCGACCTTGGCGATCCATTCGTCGGTAGCCGCTGCCAGGGCACCCACGCCTCCTGCCGCATCCAGACTCGCCGCCGGCCACTCGACGGTCCACACCGTCTCGGCAAGGACAGAACGTCGATAATCGAGCACACGGCCGCGGGCACGGAGCTCGCCCAGACTTTGCCCGGGAGTCGGGAAGACATGGACGAATTCCTCGAGCTCGATACGCAGGAGGCAGCGCGCCTTGCCCTGGCCTGCAGGAATCAGTCCCAATCCCTCGACGAGGCGCTGGCGCAACAGGGTCGCGGGGGGCGCCGTCCAGCGGGCCCGGGAATAATCGTTGCGCCGCTGCGGTTCGGCATAGGCCAGTCGGTACGCAATGCCCTCGGTCTCGAGCCAGGCCGACGCGGCGACTTCCAGGGACAGGGGATGCTCGACGACCGCCGGCGCCCGCAGTGCGGGCCCCAGGTCATACACGGCCGGAACGCCCTCGCTGCCGCGCTTGCCTGTGGTGACGCAGGCACCTAGGCCGAGGGCCAGGATGACGAAGGCAAATCTCATGGCTGCCTCCCTGCGGGAACGACGAATCCGGGTTCCCCGGGGCCCGGTGGCAGGGGCGGTGCGCCGAAGACCAGCGCCTGGGGCGTATCCTCGATCAACCGAAGCACGCGGGAGAGCTGCTTGCTGGTCACGGAGACGTCCGTCGAGAGCTGATGAAGCCGGGGCATCAGGGAAGCCGCACCGTTCCCGGAGGCATCGCCGATGGCTCCGTCGAGTTTTTCGCTGGTGACGGCGAGGTGCTTGACCAACTCCCGTGTCTCGGCCAACAGCGGACCCGCTTGTTCGGCAGTCGCTGCGAGCTTCTTGAGATTCTCGTCGTTCAGAAGGGCGCGCACCTGTACCAGGGTGGCATTGAGATTGTCCAGAGTCGGCTTGATTTGACCCGAAAAACCTTCCGCATTGGCCAGCAGGGCGGAAAACTTGGCTCGATTGGCCGGATTCAGGACCTCGCTGGCATTGGTGAGGAACTGGCGGGCCTGGCGCAAGGCGTCGGCACCGGAATCCCCCAATTCGTCGATCAGCGAAGGCACCATGGCAATCCGTGGGGGAGGATCGTCATCTTCCAGAAGCGTCGTGTCCTTGCCGGTTTCCTCCAGAAGAATGTGCGCCAACCCGGTAATGCCCTGGAACCCCAACTTGGCGGTGGTCCCCCGGGTCACCGGGACCTCTTCGGCAACCACGATGGTGATCAGGATATTACGCACGTCGTCGGGATCGAGGCGGATATCGCTCACCTTGCCCACCCGGATGCCGCGGTAGCGCACCTGGGCCTGGGGATTGAGCCCGGTGACGTTCTGTTTGGTCACCACCACGTAATCTCGGGTCAATTCCTTCTTGCCGCCAAACCAGAACAGCGCCGCAGTCCCCGCCAGAGCGAGGACGATGACAAACAGACCGGCAATGAACGCATGAGATTTGTTTTCCATCAGGTGTTCGCCTTTTGCATGGCCGCGAGCCCCCGCTCGCAGCAGAAGAAATTGCGGATGAAAGGATGATCCACCGCCATTACTTCGGGCAAGGGGCCTTTGGCGACGATACGCTGCTCGGCCAGTACCGCGACCTCAGTCGCCAGACCGGCCAAGGTATCCAGGTCATGGGTGACCATCACGACGGTAAACCCGAGTTCGCGCTGCAATTGCTGGATGAGGCGGACGAAATTTTCGCTGCGGTCGGGATCGAGGCCGGCGGTAGGCTCGTCCAGGAGCAGCAGTTCCGGCTCCAGGGCCAATGCCCTCGCGAGCGCCACCCGTTTGACCATGCCGCCCGAGAGCTCTGCAGGCATGAGACGCCCGTGGCGCGGCTCCAATTCGACCATTGACAATTTGAGGTGCACCAGATGGCGTATCCAGTCCGCGTCAAGACACTTCAATTCGCGTAGTGGAAAAGCGATGTTGTCGTAAACCGAGAGCGCCGAAAACAGGGCACCATGCTGAAAGAGCATGCCCAGACGGCGGCGAACGGCGCGCTGACCGAAGGGATCGCGCTGGGCAAGATCGAAGCCGAACAGGCTGACGCGCCCCCGGGCCGGCCGCAGAAGGCCGAGCATTTCCCGCAGGAGGGTGGTCTTGCCACTTCCGGAACCGCCTACCAACCCGACCACCTGCCCGGCCTCCACCGTGAGGTCCAGGTCCTTATGGATGACGACGTCCCGGTACCGGGTCCAGATGCCGGCCAGCGCGATCGCGGGTTGCCCGACGTTCATAGTTGGGGCAATCCCAGGTTGCGCGTGAACACGGCGAACAAGGCGTCGATGATGATCACCGTGGTGATGGCCGACACCACCGAAGTCGTCGTGTGGCTCGACAGGCTCTCGGTATTGGGCCGCACGTTCAGTCCAAAATGGCAGGCGATGAGGGCGATGGAAAAACCGAAAACCATGCCTTTGACGAGGCCGATGGTCAGGTTGGCGACCGGCACTGCCCGGGGCAGGTTATCGATGAAATAGGCGGGTGCGAGATCGAGTTGCACAAGCGCGGCGAGCATGCCCCCCACCAGGGCGACGGCCGAGGTCCACAGCACCAGCAGCGGCATGGCCAAGGTCAGCGCCGCCACCTTGGGAAAGATGATCCGGACGGTGCGCGAGATTCCCATGGTCGCCAGCGCATCGATTTCCTCGGTGACCCGCATGACCCCGATCTGGGCCGTCATCGCCGAGCCGGAGCGCCCGGCGACCAGGACCGCGACCAGGACGGGGCCAAGTTCCCGGATGATCGAAATGCCCAAGATATTGACGATGAAAGCGTCGGCCCCGAAGGTCTTCAACTGCAGGGCCGACAGGTAGCTGATCGTGACGCCGATGAGAAAACCCACCAGGGCGGACACCGGCAAGGCCTGGGCGCCGGACTTGTACAGATTGGCCGAGATCTCTCGCCAGGGCCACTCGCCGCGGTAGCGGAAAAGGTGCGCGCCATCGAGGATCAACTGACCGAAAAGGGCGACGAG
>SSTA01000355.1 GCA_009469685.1 Azonexaceae bacterium
AATTTGCGCTCGACGAAGAGGGTCATCTCGTTGATGGGATCACCCCTGGGAGTCAGCTTTTGCCGATAGTCGACCATCGCCCCTAGGCTCAGGTCGGGCTGGAGTTTGCGGCTGAGCCCGATGGTCCCGAACCAGGGATTGCGGTAATTGATTCCTGCCGGGTCTCCCTTCCAGGTCCGCCCCAGGGTGACAAAACCGGTCAGGTTGCCGAAGTTGCGCAGAACGTCCGCCAGCAAGGAATAGTCGTTGCGGCCGGTGGTCAGCAGATCCTGGCGCTTGTCGGCCACGGCGAGCTTGGCCTTGGCGCCCAGATCGACTGCAAATTGCGCGCCTTCGTCGTCCAGGAGTCCCCACGTGGCCGTAGCGACCAGATCGCCAAATCCTTCCTGAGTTTGCCGGGAAGACGTGAAGCGGTCGCCGCCGGAGGCCGCGGTGCCGGTCGCCCGGATATAGGGCAGATTGAGCTTGAATCCGAAATCGCCGATCTGCTGCTTGACGATCAGCGGCATGGTCCAACTCGTGGATTTCGTACGCTCGCCGTACTTGCCTTCGGCATAATCGAGATTGACGCTGACCGTGGTCTGGGCGCCCGCGCTCGCGAAGGAAAGCCAGAGCACCGCGGCAAGCGCAAAAGATTGGGAAGCTGATTTCATGGCGGGTAAAGAGGACGAGAACGCCGACGGTCAGAACGATTTGCGCTCTCCGCGGGCCGGCACAATATTAGGAAACGATATTATACCGAACCGTTGCGTCTATTCGACCCCACTCGCCACAAATCGCTGCGGCCGGCCGTTTCCTGGATCCGCCGCCTCGGGCGCCAGGCTATATACGCCGGCAATTCCCCGTTCGGTAACTATCAAGCCCCACTCTGCCCGGCCACTATAGGGATCGGCGAAGAGGCGGCGCAGGTGACGCCGGGTCGGCCCGCTGCGGGTATCGGCCAGCAAGTCTTCCAGCCGCTGTGGCAGCGGCGGACTGCCATCGGGCGATTGACTGCGGTAGCTTTCGATAGCCAGCACGAATTGGCGTCCGATGAAATCCAGTTCCTCCCGCTTCTGGCGCTGGGCAGTGCGGCTCCACACTTCCCCCAGGCCGGCCATCGCCAGGCCGGCTGCGGCAATCAGAAAGATCAGGAACACCAGTCCATAGCCGTCCTGCCCCTTACCATTGGCCATAGAGACTCCCATCGTTCGCCTTGCCCGGCGCTCCACTGCGCAGATCGTAGACCCGCCCCGGGGCACCTCCCGCGGGGGCTTGGACGATGATCCAGGTCGCGGTACTGTCGGTGACCGGATCGCGAGGCAGGCGGCGCAGATAGTTTCGTTCCACCAGTTCTTCCAGGGAATCGGGCAGACGGCCCTGGTCGCCCTGGAATTTGTCGATGGCGTCGCGGGTCACCGCCAGAGTCTGCCGCAGGGCGGCGTCCCGGGCTCGGTCGAGATGGCCGAAATAACGCGGGGTGACGATGCTCAGCAGGGTGGCGATGATGGCCATCACCACCAGCAGTTCGACCAGGGTGAATCCCCGTCGGCTACCAGTCACGATAGGGCACTCCGTTGAGTCCGATTCCGGAGCTGAGGGAATGGACGTCGAAGACATCACTTCCCGGCGCGGGGGCGTCGGGCGGACTGGCGTAGGAACGCAAGCCCCAGGTGGCCTCGGGCGCGACGCCCCGGTCGGGAAAGGTAGGATCCCGGGGAATGCGGCGCAGGAAATAGAGCCGCCGGCCGTCGGCACTGCGCCCGTCGGGGACTCCCTCGACCAGAACCCGCAGATTGGGGGGATAGCCACTCCCGTCGATCTTGCGCTCGATGACCCCTTCCTCGCCGGCCCGCCGATAGCGGTCGAGGGCGTCCCGGATTTGCCGCAGGGCATGACGCAGTTCGTCCTCCTCCGCCCGTTGGCGAGTCATCGCCCCCAGGGGAACGAGGGAAGTGGCCAGGATGGCGACGATGGCAATCACAACCGCCATCTCGACCAGCGTGAAGCCACGCTGCCGCGCAGTCATGCGCCCACCTGGATCTTAAGCTCGGCGGTCGGACTGACCGCCTGCGGCGTCCCGCCCTGATCGGTCACGCCCACGTCGTCCAGGTGCAAGGTCGCCGTACCGCTGCCGCCGACAGCGCGCAGCCGCAAGCGTGCAACGGCCCCACCCCCCGCGGGGGCGGTGAGCGTCACCGGAATGCGGCCGGGTGCCACGGCGAGCGGAGCGACGGCCTCCATACGGCCGGGATCGAAGACCAGGAAGGCGCTCGCCTGACGCAGTTCGCCGCCGCCGGACAGCTCGACTTCCACCAGAAATTCCTCGCCCATGGCCACCGCCTGGGGGCCTCGCAGCGCAACTCCGCTGGCGGCCGCCGCAGGCGCAGCCCCTGCGGTGGAATCCTGAGCGATCGCGGGCGGGAAGCCGGAACCGCCGATGCTGCTCATGCGGACTCCGCCGGGGGTGCTTCCGCGCAGCGCGATCGGATCCCCCAGCCCAACCTGCCCTTCGGTGCCGGCAGCCAGCTCGAGAGCGTCGGCCGCAGGGCGGACAGGCGGACGGATGATGCGTGGCGTGATCAGCAGGATGATCTCGGTCTTGGTGCCGGTCTCGCGCTGGTTGGAGAAGAGCCGGCCGAGGAGCGGCAAATCGCCGAGCCCGGGAATCTTGTTGACGCTCTTACGTTCCTCGTCGGAAATGAGCCCAGCGAGAATCTGGGTTTCGCCGTTCTGGAGACGGAGCTGGGTGGCCGTACTGCGCGTACCGATCTGGTAGGCGAGGGATTGTTGCGGCCCAAGAACCTCGCGCACCACCGACGACACTTCCAGCCCCACCTTGATGCCCACCTCGGAATCGGTATGGACCGTGGGTTCCACGTCGAGCTTGAGGCCCACGTCGAGATAGCTGACCGAGGCAGAAACGCCGACGTTGGCGGTGGACGTGGTGGTAAACACCGGCAGCTTCTCGCCGATGTGGATGCGGGCTTTTTCCCGGTTCTTCACCCGGATGCGGGGATTGGCCAACAGGTTGCCGGCGTTGTCGTCGTTGCGCAGATTGAGGAGCAGCAGCGCGTTGGGCGCGAACCAAGTGAGGGCGCCCATCCGCCGTAGATCGGCGAACCCCGGAGCGAGCGTCCCGCCTGGAGCCGTGCCGCCGTTGGCCAGAGGCGCCCCCTGGAGCAGTCCGAAGCCGGCCTGATCGGGAAAGCGCAAGCCCAATTCGGCGAGCTTGTTGCGGCTCACTTCGAGGACTTCGACTTCGAGCATCACCTCGGCTTCCGCCACATCCAGCCCCTCGATCAGGCGTTCCGCCAGCCGGATGGCGTCGGGCGTGTCCTTGACCACCAAGGCGTTTAGGCGTTCGTCGATATAGTAGTCGCGGGATTTCAGCACCGACTTGAGCAGTCCTTGGAGCTGACGCGCGTCGGCATTGGCGAGATGGAAGCTGCGGGTCACCAGAGGCTGGTACTCCCGGGTCTTCTGGGGCGTGTTCGGATAAACCAGGACGGTGCTCGGAGAGACGACTCGCTTTTCCAGCTGATTAGCGAGGAGGACGACGCGCAGGACGTCATCCACTGCCGCGTCTTTGACCGCCACGGTCACCCGCAAGTCCTGGGGAACTTCGCGATCGAGAACGAAATTGAGTCCGGTAGCCCCGGACAGAGCGACCAGCAAGGTGGCCAGCGGCGCATCGCGCAACTTGAGGCTGATTGGCTTGCGAAACCGTTCTCCGAGAACCGGTTGGGCGGGAATCGCCGCATCGAGGCGGTCGAGCTCGGAGCGGACATCGTTGCGCGAGGCATCCTCGGCCAGCACGGCCCGGTACAGACTGCGGGCGGCCATGGTCTCTCCGCGCTTCTCCCTGTTCCGGGCATCGGCGAGGATCGCCGCGTGGCGCTCACTGCGAAAGATCGCCTGTCGCAACGCCGCCCCGCGAGGATGGGCAGGATCGTTACGCCCGACTCGCTCGATTCGGTCCAAAGCTTCCTCGCGACGCCCCGCCAGGATTGCCGCCTCGGCTTCCTGAAGCCAGCCTGCAATCGCCAGTTCCCGCTGGCGGAAGTAGCGAGAACGCAGAGCGGCGTCTTCCGGACGACGGGCCATCTCCTGCCGCAGGTCGAGCAGGGCTTGCTCCGGATCGGCGTAGGCTTCCTGGGGCGGCAGTTCGCGCCGTGCTCCCGTGATGCTGCAGGCAGCAACCACGATGGCACAGGCGAGAAAGGCGAAAAGGCGGCGAAGGGCGTAGGGTTTCATGGCGTGTCGCCGATTCGGTAGCGCAGCACGGTGCCGCCCTTGGGGAGCCGGATCGCCACTTCCCCGGCGGTGACAGACTCGACGCGGCCTCCCGCTGCCAGCGCCTGCCCCGCGGCGAGGACAGCGGTTTCTCCCCGCTGGTCGATGATCGCCAGCAATCGGTCACCGCCCTCGACCACGCCGACGACGGTGAAATCCGGACGGGGGCGCGCAGGAATTACGCTGTCGGATTCTGCGATCGCCTGGGACTCCCTCGCCAGCGTCGGCGGCGGCGGGGGCGCCGACGGCAAGGACCGGCGGGGCGGGGGTGCGGCATGGGCGAATTCGGATTCGGGATCGGGCAGGTCGCTGGCGGCGATGACCGCGATCAGCGTGACCCCGACGGCCAAGGCCCAGCCGGCAAGACGGCTGCCGGGTCTGGTAGTCCGTGCGAAATCGAGGTCCAGGGCAGGCGGGCCGGCAAAGAGATTCATGGTTCTTCCACGAGGTTTGCGAAGCGCCAGCCGCCCACTTCCGGAGTCGCGGACCGCCAACCCAGGCAGTAGCACACTCCCGCCGCCGCCTGCTGGCCAATCCAGCGGCGGATTTCGCTCTCGGGTAGGGCGTGGGAGGCCACCAGGCTGCGTACCGCCAACCAGCCCATGGGATCCCAGACACCCACGGTCAG
>SSTA01000356.1 GCA_009469685.1 Azonexaceae bacterium
CCTCGATCGCGTAGTAGGTCTCGGCGCTGTCGGCATCCGCCACTTCGTAGCGGCCCTTGCACAGCGTCGGGTAGCCGGCGCGCTCGTTGGCCGCGAAACGATCGACCAGCACGCCGCCGACGCGCGTCTCGACGCCCTGCGGGGTTTCTTCCCAGCGCACCGCGGAGCCGGGCGAGCAGGCGCCATTGCAGTTCGGCGACACGCCGGTGGCATAGGCGGAAAGCGCGCAGCGGCCCTCGACCATCACGCACAGGCCGCCGAAGCCGAACACCTCGATTTCGACGTCGGTGTTGGCGATCACCTGTTCCACCTGAGCCAGCGACAGCACCCGTGGCAGCACGGCGCGCTGGATGCCGAAGTGCTGGCGGTAGAAGTTGATCGCCTCGTAGCTGGTGGCCGAGCCTTGCACCGAAAGGTGCAGTCGCAGTTGCGGATGCGCGCGCCGGGCGTAATCCATCAAGCCCATGTCGGCAAGGATGACGGCATCGACGCCATGGCCGGCGGCGCGATCCACCGCGGCGGTCCACCGCGACCAGTTGGCGGCCTGCGGATAGGTGTTGAGCGCGACCAGCACCTTGCAGCCCCGGTCGTGGGCATGGCGGATGCCCTGGGTCAGCGCCGCGTCGTCGAAGTTGAGGCCGTTGAAGTTGCGCGCGTTGGTGTCGTCACGAAAGCCGAGGTAGACGCAGTCGGCGCCGTTGTCGACGGCCGCTTTCAATGCGGGCAGGCCGCCGGCCGGGCATACCAGTTCTGGAGTCTGCTGCGCCATGTTCGGTGCGGACCAAAAAAAGGATCGCCGACTATACGCAGACCGCCGCCAGCGTGCGTTGACGGGTGTCAAACTCGGCCGCCTCGCGGTTTTCCGGCCGCTTTCCCAAAAGTCAGGGTTGGCGGGACGGCGCGCGGGAATTCGGCGAGCACTGCTCGCCGCCGCGCGCCGGGACGAGGCTATGCAAAGCCGAGTCCGGAACAGACGAGCCCGTCCGCAACGATGACGACCGGCCCCCGAGGAAGCCCCGCGAGCACTGCTCGCCGCCGCGCGCCGGAACGAGGCTGTGCAAAGCCGAGTCCGGATCAGAAGAGCCCGACCGTAACGAAACCGCCCGGCCCCCGAGGAAGCCCCGCGAGCACTGCTCGCCGCCGCGCGCCGGGACGAGGCCGAGTCGCCCCATTTAGAACCACGCCACTACAGCCCAGCGCGCGCCAGCGGCTAGACTATCGGCCTTTCACTCAGTCCGCCGAGCACCACGACATGACTGCCCAAAGCCCAGCCGCCCCCGCCGCCCTACCCCGCTACAGCTTCGGCGAGGAACTCGCCAACGGCATCACCCACGGCCTCGGCATCGTGCTGGCGATCGCCGGGCTGGCGGTGATGGTGGCCTTCGCCACACTGTACGGCGACGCCTGGCACATCGTCGCCAGCAGCATCTTCGGCGCCACGCTGATCCTGCTCTACACCAGCTCCACGCTCTACCACAGCATCCCGATCGAGCGCATCAAGCAGGCCTTGCGCGCGCTGGACCACTCGGCGATCTTCCTGCTCATCGCCGGCACCTACACGCCCTTCCTGCTGGTCAACCTGCGCGGCCCCTGGGGCTGGTCGCTGCTCGTGGCGATCTGGAGCCTCGCGCTGGGCGGCATTTTCCTGCGCTTGAAACTGCGCGGCCGGCGCCACGGGCTGGTGGTCGCCACCTACATCGCCATGGGTTGGCTGGTGGTGGTCGCCACCCAGCCGATGCTGGCGGCCGTGGCGCCCGGCGGCCTGGCGCTGCTCGCCGCCGGCGGCATCGTCTATACCGCCGGGGTGGCCTTCTACAAATGGAAGCGGCTGCGCTACCACCATGCCATCTGGCATGGGTTCGTCATGGCGGGCAGCGCCTGCCATTTCTTCGCCGTGTTGTTCTACGTGATTCCCGGGCCGGCGCTGGCCTGAACGCACGCGGCGCCACCGGATCAACCTCATGCATCCAGGAATCGCCGCTTGCCTGCGCGCGCCGACCCGCGCCGAGCCTTGCGCGGACGTGGCGACCTGGTGGGAAAGACATCGCGCCCTGGCCGCCGGGAATGACGACACGGTAGCGCTGGCGCTGGCCGCCGGCTTCGCCGCTGATCGACCGGGCTGGGCATTCGCCAGCGGTTACCAGGCGGCGCTGCGCGCCTTGTTGCCCGGTTTGCCGGCGGACACGCTGGCGGCACTGTGTGTCACCGAGGCCGGCGGCAACCGTCCGCGCGATATTCAGACCCGCGTTACCGCCGCCCGTGCCGGGGGAGGGTTGCGCCTCGACGGCGCCAAGCGGTGGACCACCCTCGGCCCGGAATCCACGCTGCTGCTGGTCGTGGCGCGTGACGAAACCGGCCAGCCGAACGGCGAGGCGGGCGGGCGGCCACGACTCACGCTCCTGCGCGTGCCGGCGGACGCTCCGGGCGTCGTTGTCCGCCGCATGCCGGAATTCGCCTTCATTCCAGAAGTGCCGCATGGCAGCGTCGAGTTTTCCGGCGTCGAGCTTGCTCCGCAAGCGCGGGTGCCGGGTGATGCCTACGACGCTTACGTGAAGCCCTTCCGCACGGTCGAGGACATCCACGTCATGCTGGCCCTGCTGGCTTGCCTGATGCGCGAAGCCCGCGGCCGCCAGTGGCCGCCAAATTTCCGCGAGCGCTTGACCGCCGCGCTTGCCGTGCTCGCGGAGGCGCCGGCCGACGCGCCCGCGACCCACGTTGCCCTCAGCGGCGCCTTGCGGTGGGCGCAAACACTGTTGGCCGAGGCCGACGGCTTGTGGCCGGCCGATGTTGCCGCCGATCCGGCGGCCGGACGCTGGCGCCGGGACCGGCCGTTGTTCGGCATCGCCGCCGGAGCCCGCGAGGCACGCGCGAGCCGCGCCTGGGAACGGCTCGCGCGGCCGGTGTGCTAGTCTCCTCCGCCCCGGCCGGCCCCTGACGGCGCGGCCGGCGGCATCACGAAGAGGAGAACCAAGTGCCAGGTCTGTTGCCCAACGTCGATCCGGACGGCTTGCTGGAATATTCCGTCGTCTATACCGATCGCGCCCTGAACCACATGTCCCAGTCATTCCAGGGCGTGATGCGCGACATCTCGCGCATCCTGAAGTCGGTGTACGGTGCCGAAGGCGCGGTCGTCGTGCCCGGCAGCGGCACGTTCGGCATGGAAGCCGTGGCGCGCCAGTTCGCCACCGGAAAGAAATGCCTGGTGCTGCGCAACGGCTGGTTCAGCTATCGCTGGACGCAGATCTTCGAGATGGGCGGCATTCCCTCGGCGGCCACCGTCATGCAGGCGCGCCGCGTCGGCGCGGGCGCGCAGGCGCCGTTCGCGCCGGCACCGATCGACGAGGTGGTCGCCGCCATCCGCCGCGAGCAGCCCGACCTGGTCTTCGCGCCACATGTCGAAACCGCCTCCGGCATGTTGCTCCCCGACGATTACCTGCGCGCCGTGGCCGATGCCGTGCATGCCCATGGCGGCCTGTTCGTGCTCGACTGCGTCGCTTCGGGCGCGCTGTGGGTGGACATGGCGGTGACCGGCGTGGACATCCTGATCAGCGCGCCGCAAAAAGGCTGGAGCGGCCCACCGTGCTGCGCCTTGGTCTGCCTAGGCGCCGAGGCGCGGCGCCGGATCGACGCCACCACCAGCACCAGCTTCGCCGCCGACCTGAAGAAGTGGCTACAGATCATGGAAGCCTACGAGAAAGGCGGCCATGCCTACCACGCCACCATGCCGACGGATTCGCTGGCGGCCCTGCGCCGCGTCATGCTGGAAACCGAGGCCTATGGTTTCGAAAAGCTGCGCGCCGCGCAGATC
>SSTA01000357.1 GCA_009469685.1 Azonexaceae bacterium
CAGGAATCGGCTCAGGAATCGGCTCAGGAATCGGCTCAGGAATCGGCTCAGGAATCGGCTCAGGAATCGGCTCAGGAATCGGCTCAGGAATCGGCTCAGGAATCGGCTCAGGAATCGGCTCAGGAATCGGCTCAGGGATCGGCTCAGGGATCGGCTCAGGGATCGGCTCAGGGATCGGCTCAGGGATCGGCTCGGGGATCGGCTCGGGGATCGGCTCGGGGATCGGCTCGGGGATCGGCTCGCCCAGACCGGGGTCACCCGGGCTGGCAGCCATAGGCTCGACCACGGTATCCGCGAAGAAGTTTTCCGCTTCAGCCCCGTCGTCGATGCGCTCGCCGAATAGGGGGTTCACGATGGTGGTGGATAAGCGCTCTTCGTCGCTGAGTTCGGGAAGCGAATCAAGAGTCAGTTGAGGTTCGCTGAGGGTTTCGCCATCCGAGGGATCGCCGGCAAAGAAGGGAGCGACGACCGTTGCGGCGCCCACAAACGCGCCCAAGTCATCGAAGCCGGGTGCGGGAGTGGAGGGGGTCGGGGCAGGCGGAACAGGTTCCGAGGCGATCTCCTGCACCGGCTGAGGGGGCGGGGCTGCGGGTTCCGGTATCTCGGTCTCGCGGGGGATGTCTTCAGTCGGCGGAGACTCCAGAGCTTCCGGTTCGGTCTCCTGACCAAAGAAGGGCGCGACCACGGTATCGGCGCCTACGAACGACGTCAGGTCTTCAAAGGAAATCGGGGGCTGGGTGACTGGCTGTGCCGAATGGTCTTCCGCGACCGGCGGCAATGCGAGGTCGGGGATGACCAGGGTTGCGGCTGGATCGAAGGCCAGTTCATCGCCGCCCTCGACCGCCTCCTCGTCGACGGCGTCCAGAGAAAATTCGAGGCCGAGATTGGTTGCGGCGCCCAGTTCGAGAACGTTGTCGTTGAAGCTGGCTTCCAGCGGGGCAACGTCCGCAATATCGATGACCTCGGACGGCGCCGAGTGGGCTTCGCTGGCGACCGGTAGCTCGATGGCCTGTGCCGGCGCTGCGGAGGGCGGGGGGGGTGCCTGCGCCGCCGGTGCGTCGCCGCCGCCGCGCAGGCGTTCTGCGAACGCAATCATGGCGGCGGGATCGGGCGCGGGCGAAGAGGAATTTTCCAGGTTCGCGACCCAAGCTCCGAAAATGGAGCGGGACAGATCGATCAGGGACAGGAGCTCAGGCGTTACCGGCATCTCCTGGCGTAGCCATTGATTGAGGGTCTGCTCGATCGCCCAGGCCGCTTCGCCCAGGTCCTTGAGGCCGACCATGCGTCCGCTTCCCTTGAGGGTATGGGAGGAGCGGCGGATGGTCGTGAGGGCCTCGACATCGTGGGGGTGGCTTTCGAGTACGGCGTATTGCTCCCCCATGGACGCCAGGACTTCCTTGGCTTCTTCCAGGAAGATTTCGAGCAATTCCGCGTCGATCTCCTCGTGGCTGGACTGGGCGAGCTGGAGCGTCGCCGCCGATGGGGCCGGCGCTTCGGCAGCCATGGGACGCAGATTTGTGGAAATTGGATCGAAAGTTCCGGTTTCCAGGGCGGAAAGGGCCGCCTTGGCGGTTTCGCCCAATTTGTGATCGGCGACGAGGTCGGCATCCTTCTGGATGGATTGCAGATTCTGTTTGAGTTCGTCACGCAACTGGGAGTCGGCCGGCTTCTCGCGCAGAGCGTCCATCAGCGCCTGGGCTTCCTTGCGTTGTTGCTCCAGTTGCTGTTCGACGGTGGGGGTGGGCAGGGCGGGTTCTTCCTCGTCCTCCGCTTCCGGCTGGGGCTGCGGTTCGCCGAAGAGCTTGCGGATGAATTGCCCGTAATCGGCAGCACCGTGCTGCAACGAATCGATGAAGAAGCCCAGCATCGACAGATCGCTGGCGACCGCTTCGAATTCGTCCTCGTTGGGGCGGTGGTCGGGCTGGGCAAACCGCTCGATCTGGGCGCGGCAGCGAGAGAGGGTTTCCAGGGCGCCGTCATGGCCGAGGATGGTCAGGGCGCCATAGACCTGGTTGAGGGGGTTGTCTAGGGCCGCAAGGGCGGCGCCGTTCTCGGGGGAGCGGAAGTAGCCGTCGAGGGCCTGCTCGATCTGGGCCAGGTTGCTCTGGATCTCTCGGGCGACTTGCCCGATCAGCAATTTCTCCTGAGCCCTGCGCGTCATTTCATCCAGGAGCGGTACGGCGTCTCCCGTGTCCGTCGGTCTGCCCGCAATGCAGGCATGGAGGCGGGCGACCATGAGATCCACCTGCTGGGCAAAATCGGTCCCGAGGCGGCGGAAATTTTCTTGGGCATTCTGCAACAGGAGAATGGCAGTGGCCACTTCCATGGCGACCGCTTCGGATTGCCGTGACGGCTGTTCGACGAGCCAATTGGCGATTGCGGCAAGGCCCTGGCCGAGGCGCTTGAGGTCGGTATGGCCGATCTCCCCCGTGATTGTCGAGGCATTGCGCGCTTGCTCGGCGAAGGGCGCCAGCATGTTCGCGCTGCCCGCGCAGAACCTGTTCCAGTGGTCCTCTGCGGCGGCGATGCACTCGCGTAGCCTGCGCAGTTGCGTGTCCTGGGGAACCGGGGTGGCAAGCGGGGCTGCCGCGGGAATCAACTCCGACAAGCCGAAACTGGTGCGCACGGCCCGCGCGACCTCGCCCTCGTCCGCGGGCGCCTTGGCGACGTAGTACAGGGCGTCGCGCATGAGCCGTTCGGCGACATTGCGCGAGCCTTCGAGCAGCCGTCGAATCTGGAGGTCTATGCGGGCGCAGAGCTGCCGGGCTTCCAGTTCGGAACCCACGCCACGGTCGCTCAAGGATTCCAGGAAGGCGACCGAAACCCACCAGAAGGCCCGGTTGGCCGGCGTGTCCTGGGTTGCTTCTATGGTGTGGAGGGCCTGGCGCATCTGATCCAACCCGGCTGCTGCGGCCGAGGGATTCTTGAGCCACGCAAGGAGGCCTTTCTGGAAACGGGTTCGTTCTGACTTGAGGAGCTTGCCGAGCTCTTCCGGGGTCAGCTTCGTCGTCTGCGTCCGCTTGGGGGGGCGGGCCGAGAGGTCGGGGTGGAAAAGGTCGGTCGCGCGGGCCGCAGCCTGGCCACGGGCTGCCGCCAGAGCCTGATAGACGGGGAGCAAGCGAAGGGGCTGATTCGACTCGCCAGCCATGAGGTCGTCGAGGTAATGCCGTATGGCCGAGCTGGCCCCGGCAATGGCTTCGGCCACAGCAGGCGTTGCGCTGACCGTGCCTTCCTCTATGCCCTGGAGCAGCCCTTCCAGCGATTCGGTGACCTGCGTCACGCCGTCCAGCCCCACGATGGCGAGCGCTCCATGGACCTGGTGAACATGGGTACGACAGTATTTCAGCTGGGTCCTGTCGCCGGTGCTGCCGTACTGGCGCAGCGCCTCGTCGGCACGTTCGAGGGCGAGATCGATCTCGCCCTTCACCCAGGTCAAAGGACCCAGGTCGAATTCGGTGGCAGCGTTCATAAGGATTTCGGCCTGAGGTTCAGTCCACCTTGAAGCCGGCCACCGAGCCCTTGAGTTCGTGTGCCAGGCTGGTGAGTTCGTCGACCGCCTCGGCGGTTCTCTGGGTACCGGCGGTGGTCTGCTCGGTGACCCGCAGAATGTCTTGCATCATGCGGGCCACGCTGGTGGCCGATTCGGCCTGCTGTTGAGTCGAGGTGGAGATGTTCTCGATGAGGCCGGCAAGGTTGCGGGACACCTCGCCGATCTCCGCCAGGGCCTGCCCGGCGGCGTCGGAGAGTTTGGCCCCTTCGACCACGCCCTGGGTCGATTGCTCCATGGCGGAGACGGCGTCCTGGGTGTCGGTCTGAATGGTCTTGACGATGGCGGCAATCTGTTTGGTGGCCTCGGCCGAACGTTCGGCAAGGCGTTGCACTTCTTCCGCCACCACGGTGAAGCCGCGGCCCGCTTCGCCGGCCGACGCGGCCTGGATGGCGGCGTTCAAGGCCAGCACGTTGGTCTGTTCGGTAATGTCCGAGATCAGCTCCACGATTTCGCCGATCTCCTGGGAGGATTCGCCGAGGCGTTTGATCCGCTTCGAAGTTTCCTGGATCTGCCCCCGGATTTCGTTCATGCCCTTGATGGAGTCCTGCACGGCCACCGTGCCCTTTTCGGCGGCGGACAGCGATTGCCGGGCCACTTTGGCCGACTGGCCGGCATTGCCGGAAACCTCGTTCATCGACCGCGCCATGGACAGGGCGGAGTCGCCGGCTTCCTGAATTTCCTTGGACTGGCGCTCGGCGGCAGAGAGGAGTTCGTTGGAAGTGCGGCGGGCGATTTCGGTCGCGGCGGTCACTCGGGTGGCGGCGTCGTTGATCCGGCCGACCAGGACGCGCAATTCCTCGATGGTGTAATTGATCGAGTCGGCGATGGCGCCGGTAATGTTCTCGCTCACCGTCGCGGTAACCGTCAAGTCACCGTCGGCCAGGTCGCCGAGTTCGTTCATCAGTCGCAGAATCGCTTCCTGATTGTCGCGGTTCATTTGTTCCGACGATTGGCGCTGGCGCTCGGAGTCGTCTGCGCGGCGCTCGGTATCCGAGAGGTAGGCGCGGGCGAGCATGGCCAAGGAGAGCAAGGCCACCAGGACCAGCACGATCAGGGCGGCGATGTACATGCCGCGGGTGGACAGATCCCGCTGGTAACCGGCGGCCAGGGCGTCGGTCGCTTTCAAGAGGTCGTCGCTCTCCCGGAAGATGCGGGAACCGGCTTGCTTGGAGAGCACCAGGGGTTGCATATTGCCCAGGATGTTTCCGACGGCACCCTGGTAATCCTTGAACGCGGTTTCCAGGGCGGCAAGCTTTTCTTTCGTTTCGGCGTCGCTGGCCGGGTTGAGACGCAGGGATTCGCTCCCCTTCTGGAGCCCGGTCAGGATGTCGCGAAAGGCATTTGTATCTTTACCGAGCAGGAAAGCCACTTCCGGACTGATGACGTCGCCGACGAGCATCGCCGAGGCGTTCTTGGCGATACGCTGGGTCAACATCACCAACTGGCTCGCGGCGGCAATCTCCCGCGCACTGCTCGCGGTTTGCAGCTTCAGTGCCGCGACCTGCTCGGAAAGGTCGAGGAGCAGGGGGTTCTTGGCATCGATCGTGGCGACATCCTTGCCCAGATTGACCAGGTTTTTCTCCTGTCCGATCACCGCGCTGGCATTCTTCTCGGTGCCTCCCCAGAGTTGGATCAGCGCCTCAAGCTCGGGTTGCACCACCGCCGGAGACGCGGGCACGTTGGTACCGGCAATTTCGCCGCCGCTGGTCAGCCGCTCGAGCAGGGTGGAGAAGGTTTCCTTGGATTCCTTCAATTGCGTGAAGGCGGCTGGGGTTCCCTGCAACGCCAGCGACGAGGCCTTGGCGAGGCGCTGGGACAGCATGCGCATTTCACCGGCAGCGGTGACGTAGGCGGTGCCGTTGGCCGACCGGTTGTTGTCCAACAGGACCAGGATGACGATGGCGAGCAGTGCCGCGACGAAAATGCCGCCGAGTATCTTGACCTGCTGCGCGACCGGCTTGTCGGCGAGAAATCCGGGCAGCGGAATGCCACCGGCCCAGGAACGCCGAGGAGAACTCGGGGCCATGGCCTCCGAAACGGTCATCTGCTCGGTGGGCGGGTTATCGTTCTTGCGACCCGGTATCGGCAGTTTGAAGCTGAATGCCATGGTTCTCCTCCGCTGTAAATCTGTAGTGTGGTTTTCTCAGGCGCCGACGTTCATGAAGTCCTCATCACCCAGCAGGTCTCGTACTGCGAGTTTCCGCCAGAGATTGCCGCTGCTGTCCCGAACTCTTTGGCTGGCCCAGGCGGGGACGCCCGGTTCGGGATCGGTCGGCGTGAAGTCATCGATATTCTTGAGGCCCAGCATGCGGCCTACCAGGATGGCGGCGTTGGAGCCATGCTTGATGCCGACCAGGACAAGCCGGCTATTGGCATTCTGCGGGGTGGGGTCGCCACCCCGAAAAAGGGAAAAATCGGTCACCGAGTAAAGGCTTCCGCGAATATTGGCCAGTCCGGCAAACGAACGGCGGGTGAGCGGGACGGGGGTAAGCTTGGGCATCTGGACGACTTCCCCCGAGTCCGCGAGGTCGAGGAGCCAATCCTCATTGCCTGCGCGAATTCCGAGAAGCGAAGCTCCCCCTTTGCCTTTGGCTGCACTGGTGAGCCGCCCGGCTAAATATTCCTGGAATTCCCTCAGGCTGGTTTTGCGTGCCATTGGTGCCGATCAGGGAAGCGCCGCGATCTTTTGCAACAATTCTTCGGGCTTCAAGGGCTTGACCAGGTAGTCGAGAGCGCCCTGCCGCAAGCCCCAGATCTTGTCGGTCTCCTGCCCCTTGGTGGTGCACACGATGACGGGAATGGCCTTCGTCTCGTCGTCCCGAGTCAGGGTGCGGGTTGCCTGATAGCCGTTGAGCCCGGGCATCACGACATCCATGAGGATGAGGTCGGGCCGCTCGGCCTTGGCTTTGGCGATCCCCTCCTCGCCGTTCTCGGCGGTGGTCACCTGGTAGCCGTTCTTGGTCAACAGGTCGACGACGAAGAATCGCTCGGTGGGCGAATCGTCGACAACCAGAATTCTTTTAACCGGCATTCTGTGCTCCTAATGATCTTGAATCGTCTAGCCCGCGGCAGTCGCGAATCCGGCGACGGTCTGCAGGAGACTGTCCTTGGTAAAGGGTTTGGTGAGGTATTGATCCGAACCGACCATGCGGCCACGGGCACGGTCGAAGAGACCGTCCTTGGATGACAACATGATGACCGGCGTCGCCTTGAAGCGGGCGTTCTTCTTGATGAGGGCGCAGGTCTGGTAGCCGTCCAGGCGAGGCATCATGATGTCGCAGAAGATGACATCCGGTTGGTGGTCGGCAATCTTGGCCAGGGCGTCGAAGCCGTCCTCGGCGAGCACGACCTGACAGCCGGCTTGGACCAAAAAGATTTCGGCGCTGCGGCGTATGGTGTTGCTGTCGTCGATCACCATCACCTTGACGCCGCGCAGATTTACCGCGTCAGCCAAATTTGTCCCCTGCGGGCATACGCCCTCTTTTTCGTGTCGTCATACTATCCAACTCGGTGGCAAGCTACAAGGCGACCATCTCGAAATCGCTCTTGCGGGCGCCGCATTCCGGGCATACCCAGTTCATTGGAATGTCGTCCCAGCGGGTGCCCGGTGGGATGCCCTCCTGGGGCAATCCGGCGGCCTCGTCATAGATGAAGCCGCAAACTAGGCACATCCAGGTCTTGAACTCGGTATCGGTGGTCATGGTCTTTCGGCGTTTTCGGATAAAATCGGCCCAATCTTAAATAATCGCCGCCGGAATCGCCACGCCGGAATGACGCCGGGCGAGCGTGCGCAATGAAACCAACCCCCCCTCTCGTTCTCGTCTTCGCCGCCAGCGATCCCACCTGCGGTGCCGGCCTGCAGGCCGATATCCTCACCCTGGCCAGCCTGGGCTGCCACCCGCTGACCGCCGTGACCGCCATCACCGTTCAGGATACCGCGGGGGTCGAAAGCGTCCATCCGGTGGATGCGGATGTCCTCGAGCGCCAGGCGCGTCACGTCCTGGAAGATTGCCCCGTGGCGGCGTTCAAGATCGGTGTCCTCGGCAGCCTGGCCAACGTCGTTGCCGTGGCGGAAATCGTTTCCGACTACCCGGACATTCCCCTGGTGTTCGACCCTGTCCTCGCTTCGGGACGGGGAGACGAATTGGCCGGGGAGGACATGATCTCGGCCATACGCGAGCTGTTGCTGCCGCAGACAACCTTGCTGACGCCCAATACTCCGGAGGCGCGCCGCCTGGCCGAGCGCGACGACGAAGGGGAGCCGGATGCCGCCGAGTGTGCCCGTCGCCTGATCGAGCTCGGCGCTCAGCACATACTCATCACGGGAACCCACGAAAACACGCCCCAGGTGGTCAACCAGCTTTTCGGGGAGGCGGGCTTGATCCGCCGCGATTCCTGGGACCGCCTGCCCGGGAGCTACCATGGTTCCGGTTGTACC
>SSTA01000358.1 GCA_009469685.1 Azonexaceae bacterium
TATTTCAACAGAATCATTTTTTTAGATTCAGAAAAGTTCCCCGCTGTAATTTTATACAGGTAAATTCCACTCGGTAATCCGGCCCCATTAAACTCAACCTTATGATACCCGGCTTCTTTCTGTCCTAACAGTAATTCTTTTACTCTCTGACCTACTATGTTATATATCTCTATGCTTACTTCCGTTACTTCCGGCAGCTGATACTCTATTACTGTTGTCGGGTTAAACGGGTTGGGATAATTCTGGCTGAGTAAATATTCAACCGGTAGATCCAGATCTTTCTTCATCTCTATTGCCGGCTGTATGTTTAACACCCCCTCTGTTATAGTTATTGTTTGATTTATTCCTGCCGATGTTACTTTACTTTTCTGCCCGCCTGGCCAGCTTACTATTATTGAGTCCACAACTGCTGATGTGCCCAATCCCGCCGTCTGTGTCAAGCTGTTTTGTGATTGGTAGCTTGTCTCATTGGTTACCACTCTGTGTGATACTTTCCCGCCTGCATATATCTCTATTCTGCTGCCTATACCATCTCTATTGCTGAGCGTGCCTTTCAATTTTATCTTTATCCAGTTGTTTGTACCGCCGTTATTCTTCCACAACTGTGTCTTTGTTCCGTTTGCATTTAATATTGCTATATCCTGATATCCATCATTATTATAATCTCCTATGGCATTCCCATAGCTGTATGATGCATCTATATCCAAGCCTGTTCCCACTGCCTGTGCAAATGTACCGTTGCCTTTATTCCAGAACAGTACATTCTGTCTTGAAGGATCCCCCTGTCCGGTTGGTCCATCTGATACGCTGACAAACAAATCCAGGTCGCCATCATTATCATAATCTATAAAGTTACTTCCCCAGCATATCTTCCCGATGTTTAGTCCCAGTGTGCCTGCTATCTCGCTGAAGGTTCCGTTTCCGTTATTCTTTAACATCCTGTTGCCATCGGGACTGTTGCTTAAATATATATCCTGCCACCCATCTTCGTTATAGTCTCCTATTGCTATGCCCATACAAGCCATCTGCAGACCCGCCCCTGATAATTCGCTTACATTTGTGAATGTTCCATTGCCGTTGTTCTTAAATAACGTATTGCCCTTCATAAGATCATTTGCACAATAGATGTCCTGGTATCCGTCATTGTTATAATCTAACCAGCTTATTGTCAAGCAAAGTTTTCCAATGTTTTCAACTTTTGCCTGTACAGTCACATCTGTGAATGTTCCATCTCCATTGTTATGATATAGAATATTCCCCTTGAGATCTTCTCTTTGTCCAACGTATAGATCCAGCCAGCCATCATTGTCATAATCTGCAAATGCTGAACCCGTACTCTGATCCGGTGAAAGTGATAAACCCGCTATGGACGTTACGTCCGTGAATACCCCGCGGTTGTTTTTATATAGTCTGTTTACTCCTCCCAGATTCGTTACGAATAAATCTTTGTCCCGATCGTTGTCATAGTCTGCCCATATTACCGACATCGATTGTCCTGTCTCATTTATCCCCATTGTCGGAGTTATATTCTTAAACTTTGTGGTTTTATTTCTCAAGTGCTGTATGTTCTCTCCCAATGCGCTGCTTAGTGTTATATCATCCAGTCCATCTCCATTTGCATCGGCAAAACTTATTCCTCCAGCAAAAAAACTTATGTTATAGCTATGGTTTATTTTTACCTGATTGGTTACATCGCTGAATGTAACTGCGCTTTGCTGTGCTAAGGTTTCTCCCTCTAATGAGTTTATCGTACTGCCTGCAGCTATGTTTGTGTATATATCTACTATCCCGCTTGGCCATTTTATCTTCACCGTATCTATTACTGCCGCCTGTCCTATCCCTATTGTTTCGGTAAAACTGTTTTGTGATTGGTAGCTGATTCCACAATGTGTTGATCTGATAAATTTTTGGCTGCCGAGCGTTACTTCTATAATACTCCCCACACCATCCCGATTGCTAATAGTACCTTCAAGGTTAACTTTGAACCAGTTATTACTCCCGCCGTTGTTTTTCCATAATTGTGTCTTTGTTCCGTATGCATTTAGTATCGCTAAATCTAAAAAACCATCGTTGTTGTAATCTGCTACTGCACTTCCGTAACTAAATGATGAGTCAATGTCTAAGCCTGTCCCGCTGGCTACTGCGAATGTCCCGTTACCTAAATTCTTATAAAGTATATTCCGGTTGTCAAGATCACCCCTGGCTCCAGGACCATCTGAAGCGCATACGTGTAAATCTAAATCGGTGTCATTATCGTAATCGAAAAACGTCACTCCCCAGCATAGTTTATTGAATGCTACCCCTAACTGGTCTGATACTTCTGTAAATGTTCCATCTCCGTTATTCTTTAATAGTTTATTCCCATCTGGCATATTCGATACGTACATATCTAAGTATCCATTGTTATCGTAATCCCCGATTGCTATGCCCATTCCA
>SSTA01000359.1 GCA_009469685.1 Azonexaceae bacterium
CGCTGACCCGGTGCGCTGAAACCGGCGAGGGCAATCTGCTCGACCTGACCGTCAAGGCCATTCGTTTGCGTGCTACCGTAGGCGAAGTTTCGGACGCGCTGGAACGGATCTTCGGTCGCTTCCGGGCCAACAATCAGACCATTTCCGGCGTCTATGGAGGTGTGGTGGACGGACAGGACAACTGGGAAGCTCTGAAGTCCGAGATCGCGCAATTCGCCGAGGAAGAAGGCCGCCGGCCACGGGTGATGATCGCCAAACTCGGCCAGGATGGCCATGACCGGGGCGCCAAGGTCGTCGCCACGGCCTATGCCGACCTGGGCTTCGACATCGATATGGGCCCGCTCTTTCAGACCCCTGAGGAGGCTGCCCGCCAGGCTGTCGAAAACGATGTGCACGCGATCGGCTGTTCGTCCCTGGCCGCCGGCCACAAGACCCTGGTACCGCAATTGATCCAGGCCTTGAAGGCCCAGGGGGCCGATGACATCATCGTCTTCGCCGGGGGCGTCATTCCGGCCCAGGATTACGACGCCCTCTATGCCGCCGGGGCCAAAGCCATCTTCGGCCCCGGAACCCGTATCGAGGACTCCGCCCGCAAGGTGCTGGAGGAAATCCGCAAGGCCCGCAGCTGACCTCGCCCATGGTCCCTTCCGAAGCGCCGGCGACCGGCCTGCCCTCTGCCGATCGAGCGCTTGCGGAAGGCGTCATCGCCGGCCAGAGGAGGGCGCTGGCCAAGGCCATCACCCTGATCGAGTCGACCCGCCCCGATCATCAAACCCGCGCCCAGGAACTGCTGAATGCTCTCCTGCCCCATACCGGCAAGGCCATTCGGGTCGGAATTTCCGGGGTGCCCGGAGCCGGAAAATCGACTTTCATCGAAGCTTTGGGTACCTGGCTCATCGACCACGGGCATCGGGTGGCGGTACTGGCGGTGGACCCCTCTTCCACCGTATCGGGCGGTTCCATCCTCGGCGACAAGACGCGGATGGAAACCTTGTGTCAGCGGGAGGCGGCCTTCATCCGCCCCAGCCCCTCGGCCGGTTCCCTCGGCGGGGTGGCCGAAAAGACCCGAGAAGCGATGTTGCTCTGCGAAGCTGCGGGCTTCGACGTCATCATCGTCGAGACCGTCGGCGTGGGCCAGTCCGAAATCACGGTGGCCGGCATGGTCGACTGCTTCTGCCTCCTGCAATTGCCCAACGCCGGCGATGACCTGCAGGCGATCAAAAAAGGCATCGTCGAAATTGCCGACGTGGTGGTCATCAACAAGGCCGACATCGACCCCCGGGCAACCGCGGTGACGTGCGCCCAGTGGAAGAACGCCTTGCACTGGCTGCGCCCCCCTTCACCGCTCTGGCACCCTCCGGTGATGGCGGCCAGCGCCCTGAATAAGCAAGGAATCGCCGAGTTCTGGCAAACTGTGAAACGCCATCGCGATGCCCTCGCTCCAGGGGGCGAGCTGGACGCCAAGAGGCGCCACCAGGCCCGCGCCTGGATGGAAGAATTACTTGATTCAGGTCTGCGCCGTTTTTTTCGTTACCATCCTGCCGTCAGGGAACAGCTCTCCGTCCTGACCGAGGCCGTCGAAGCGGGTCGTACGACTCCCGCCGCCGCCGCCCGGGAACTCCTGGAGTGCCTGCGGCGCTGATCCAATAATTCGTTGTATTTTCGGAGAATTTCATGCACGACATCATTCGTCAGCTGGACGAGAAGCGCAAGAAGGCTCGCCTGGGCGGCGGCGAAAAGCGTATCGAGAGCCAGCACGCCAAAGGCAAGCTTACGGCGCGGGAGCGGCTCGAACTGCTTCTCGATCCGGAATCTTTCGAGGAATGGGATCTGTTCAAGGAACACCGCTGCGTCGACTTCGGCATGGAGAAAGACGAGAAGACTCCCGGCGACGGCGTGGTGATCGGCTACGGAACGATCAATGGCCGCCTTGTTTTCGTCTACTCCCAGGATTTCACGGTCTTCGGGGGTTCTCTCTCGGAAACTCACGCCGAGAAGATCTGCAAGGTCATGGATCAAGCCATCAAGGTCGGCGCGCCGGTGATCGGACTCAACGATTCCGGCGGCGCCCGGATCCAGGAGGGGGTCGCTTCGCTGGGCGGCTATGCCGAGGTCTTCCAGCGCAACGTCCTGGCTTCCGGAGTGGTGCCGCAGATCTCCATGATCATGGGACCCTGTGCCGGCGGTGCCGTCTATAGCCCGTCGATGACCGACTTCATCTTCATGGTCAAGGACAGTTCCTACATGTTCGTCACCGGCCCGGAAGTGGTGAAGACCGTCACCCACGAAGAGGTCACCGCCGAGGAACTGGGCGGTGCCGTCACCCACACGACCCAATCCGGCGTCGCCGACCTGGCCTTCGAGAACGACGTCGAAGCCTTGGCGATGCTGCGCCGCTTCATGAACTTTCTGCCCGGGAGCAATCGTGAAAGACCGCCGATCATGCCCACCAACGATCCGGCAGGGCGGATGGATTACTCGCTCGACACCCTGGTCCCGGACAACCCGAACAAGCCCTACGATATGGGCGAACTGATCGTCAAGGTGGTGGACGACAGCGATTTCTTCGAATTGCAGCCCGACTACGCGAAAAACATCATCATTGGCTTCGCCCGCATGGATGGACATCCGGTCGGCATCGTGGCCAATCAACCCCTGGTGCTTGCCGGCTGTCTCGACATCAAGTCCTCGATCAAGGCGGCGCGTTTCGTGCGCTTCTGCGACGCCTTCAACATTCCGGTCGTCACCTTCGTGGACGTTCCCGGCTTCATGCCGGGAACCGCCCAGGAATACGGGGGAATCATCAAGCACGGCGCCAAATTGCTCTACGCCTACGCCGAGTGCACGGTGCCCAAGGTCACCGTGATCACCCGCAAAGCCTACGGCGGCGCCTACGACGTGATGAGTTCAAAGCACCTGCGGGGCGACGTGAACCTGGCCTGGCCATCGGCCGAAATCGCAGTCATGGGCCCCAAGGGCGCCGTCGAAATCATCTTCCGCGAGGAGAAGAATGACCCTGCCCAACTCGCCGAACGAGAGGCAGAGTACAAAGACAAGTTCGCCAATCCCTTCGTTGCCGGCGCCCGGGGTTTCATCGACGACGTCATCATGCCCCACGCAACGCGCAAACGTATCTGCCGATCCCTTTCCATGCTGCGTGACAAGAAGCTGGAAAACCCGTGGCGCAAACACGGCAACATCCCGCTCTAAGCGACCGGAAGAGAAAAACCATGTTCAAGAAAATTCTGATTGCAAACCGGGGGGAAATCGCCTGCCGGGTGATCAAGACCGCCCGCAAGATGGGTATTGCCACCGTCGCCGTCTATTCCGAGGCCGACAAGGACGCGCTCCATGTCGACCTGGCGGACGAGGCCGTCTGTATCGGTCCGGCAGCCTCGAAGGAATCCTATCTGGTCATCGACAAGATCATTGCCGCCTGCAAGGAGACCGGCGCGGAGGCCGTCCATCCGGGCTACGGGTTTCTGTCGGAGAATGCGGAATTCTCGCGCCGCCTGGAA
>SSTA01000065.1 GCA_009469685.1 Azonexaceae bacterium
CCTACGCCCTGGTGATGGAAAGCGGCAAACCGGTCATCGTCGGCGACGCGATCCGCAATCCGTGACCGCAGCTTCGGGGCTGGCCGCCTGGTTGCGGCTGACCCTGATTCCCGGCATCGGCGGCGAGAGTCAGCGCAAGCTTCTCGCCGCCTTCGGTTTACCCGAGCAAATCTTTGCCGCCGGCCGCCTTGCCGTCCGCGGCGTGGTCGGCGAACGCGCCGACCTCCTCTTCGATACCGAAGTCGCCGCCACCGTTGACGCCGCTCTGGCCTGGAGCGAGAAGCCCGGGCATACCATCCTCACCCTCGCCGACCCCGACTATCCCCCGGCCCTCCTCGAGGTCCCCGACCCGCCCACGGTACTTTATCTGCGGGGCGATCCCCGCCTGCTGACGGGGCCTGGTATAGCCATCGTCGGCAGCCGCAACGCCACCGCCGGGGGCATCCGAACGGCAGCAGCCTTCGCCACGGCCCTGGCTGGCCACGGCCTGACCGTCATCAGCGGACTGGCCCTGGGAATCGACGCCGCCGCCCACCGAGGTGCCCTGGCCGGGGCCGGAGCGACCCTGGCGGTCATCGGCACCGGTATCGATCGCATCTACCCTGCCCGCAACCGCGATCTGGCACTGGCCATCGCCGAAAAAGGCCTGGTCGTTTCCGAATTTCCCCTCGGCACCCCGCCGCTCGCCGCCAACTTTCCCCGCCGCAACCGGGTCATCTCCGGACTTTCCCGGGGAGTTCTGGTGGTGGAAGCCGCGCTCCAGAGCGGCTCCCTCATAACGGCGAGGTTGGCCGCCGAGCAGGGGCGGGAAGTGTTCGCCGTTCCCGGTTCTATCCATTCCCCCGTGGCCAAGGGCTGCCACCGCCTGATCCGTGAAGGCGCCAAGCTGGTGGAGACTGCCGCCGACATCCTCGAGGAACTGGGCATCGAAGGATCGCTCCAGCCCACCGCGGCTCTGCAAACGGACCAGGAGACCTCCGATCCGATTCTCGCCGCCCTCGGCCACGACCCCTGCAGCCTCGACGATCTCGCCGGCCGCACCGGCCTCCCCGCCGACCGCTTGTTGACCGAGCTGCTCGCCCTGGAGCTCGGCGGGCGCGTCGCCCCCCTTCCCGGCGGCCTCTACCAGCGCCTGGACGACGGTCCCCCCGACTGACCGGGGATTGCCGGGCCGCTGCGGGCAGCCTATGCTCTCCGCAACGCCCGCCGCAGGAGCCCGCCATCATGCCCACGCCGCGCTGCATTCTCGCCCTCGACCAGGGCACCACCAGTTCCCGGGCCATCGTCTTCGATCGGGAAAGCCGCATCGTGGCAGTGGCCCAGCAGGAATTCCCCCAGCACTTCCCTCGTCCGGGTTGGGTCGAACACGACGCCGAGGACATCTGGCGCAGCCAGGTCGCCGTAGCCGAAGAAGCCCTGGCCAGGGCAGGCCTGGGGCCGGCGGACGTGGCTGCGGTGGGCATCGCCAATCAGCGGGAAACCACCGTACTCTGGGAACGGGCCAGCGGGAAGCCGCTGGCTCCGGCCATCGTCTGGCAGGACCGCCGTACCGCCGAGGCCTGCCGCCGGCTGCGCGACGACGGTCTCGCCGAATTCATCGCCGAGCGCACCGGTCTCGTCCCCGATCCCTATTTTTCGGCCACCAAACTCGCCTGGCTCCTCGACCGGATTCCCGACGCCCGGAGCCGGGCGGCTGCCGGCGAACTCTGCTTCGGGACCATCGATTCCTGGCTTGCCTTTCGCCTCACCGGCGGCCGCGTCCACGCCACCGACGCCAGCAACGCCTCCCGCACCCTGCTCTTCAACCTGCACCGGGGCGATTGGGACCCCGACCTGCTGGAGCGTTTCGGCATTCCTGCGGCGCTGCTGCCCCGCGTCGTGGATACTTCCGCCGAGTTGGGGCCGATCACCGCCCTTTCCGCCCTGGCCGGCGTCCCGCTCGCCGCCCTGGTCGGCGATCAGCAGGGCGCCCTCGCCGGGCAGGCCTGCTTTGCTCCTGGCCTGGCCAAGAATACCTATGGCACCGGCTGCTTTCTCCTGATGCACACCGGCGGTGTCTCACCTCGTTCGCGTCATGGGCTCCTGACCACCGTCGCCGCGCGCTGCGCCGGGTCATTGAGCTACGCCCTGGAGGGCAGCGCCTTCGTCGGCGGTGCGGCGGTCCAATGGCTGCGCGACGGCCTGGGCATCATCGCCAGCTCGGCCGAGGTCGAGGCCCTGGCAGCCTCGGTGCCCGACGCCGGCGACGTGGTCTTCGTCCCCGCCTTTGCCGGCCTTGGGGCGCCCCACTGGGATGCCGACGCCCGGGGTCTCCTGGTCGGCCTGACCCGAGGCACCACCCGGGGCCACATCGCCCGGGCGACGCTGGAGGCCATTGCCTTTCAGGTGGCCGACCTGGCCGATGCCGTGGCCGGCGATGCCGGCGCCCCCCTGGCCGAATTGCGGGTGGACGGGGGCGCCGCGGCCGACGACCTGCTGCTCCAGATCCAGGCCGATCTTCTGCAGCGGCCGGTGGTCCGGCCCAAGGTGATCGAGACGACCGCCCTGGGGGCCGCCTATTTCGCCGGGGTCGCCACCGGGTTCTGGCCCGATTTCGCTACCGTGGCGGCCCACTGGCAGATCGATCGCCGCTTCGAGCCCCGCATCTCCCCCGCCGAGGCCAGCCGCCGCCGGCAGCGCTGGAACGATGCGGTGACCCGGGCTTGCGGCTGGGCGCAGCCATGAGACGGGAGCTTATGCTGGCCGCCCTCGAGGCGGATCGGGTGTGGGACTTCCTGGTCATCGGCGGCGGCGCCACCGGACTGGGCATCGCCGTCGACGCCGCCGCTCGGGGCTATACCGTGGCGCTGGCCGAAGCCGAGGATTTCGCCAAGGGGACTTCCAGCCGATCCACCAAGCTGGTCCATGGCGGCGTCCGCTACCTGCAGCAAGGCAATGTCGCCCTGGTCATGGACGCCCTGCGGGAGCGGGGCCTGCTGCGCCGCAACGCCCCCCATCTGGTCCATGATCTGGCCTTCGTGGTCCCCAGTTACGAGTGGTGGGAATCGCCTTTCTACGGTATCGGCCTCAAGGTCTATGACCTCCTGGCCGGCGAGTACGGCTTCGGCGCTTCGAGCCACCTTTCCCAGGACGAAGTGCGGGCGACCATCCCCACCATCGAAACCCTCGGATTGCGGGGCGGTACCCGCTACTACGACGGGCAGTTCGACGATGCGCGGCTGGCGGTTCATCTGGCGCTCACCGCCGCCGACCGCGGGGCCGTCCTGGTCAATTACTGCCCTGCCGTCGGTTTGCTCAAGGATGGCAGCGGGCGCGTCGCCGGCGCCCGCCTGAACGACCGCGAGTCCGGGCGGGAATTCGCCGTCGCCGCCCGGGCGGTGATCAACGCCACCGGTCCCTTCGCCGACGGATTGCGCCGCCTCGACCACCCCGATGCCCCGCCGGTCATCGCCCCCAGCCAGGGCAGCCACATAGTCCTCGACCGGGAATTCCTCCCCGGGACCAGCGCCATCATGGTCCCGCACACCGACGACGGCCGCGTGATGTTCGCCATTCCCTGGCACCACCGGGTCATTCTGGGCACCACCGACGTGCCTACGGCCGGGGTTCCCGGCGAACCGACCCCCACCCGCGCCGAGATCGACTTCATCCTCGACACCGCCAATCGCTATCTGACCCGCGATGCCGGCTATTCCGACATCCGTGCCGTCTTCGCCGGCATCCGTCCTCTGGTGCGCGCGGGGGACGGCAGCACGGCCGCCCTGTCGCGGGATCACAGCATCCTCATCGATCCCCTTTCCGGCCTGATGACCGTCGCTGGCGGCAAGTGGACCACTTACCGCCGCATGGCCGAGGATGCCGTAGACCTCGCCGCCACCCTCGCCGCCCTGCCTTCCCGCACCTGCCCCACCCGGGAGATGCCCCTCCACGGCCACGATCCGGAGGCTGCCCGCCACGGCCCCCTCGCCCCCTACGGCAGCGACGCACCGGCGATTCTTGCTCTGCAGCGCGAGCGGCCCGAGCTCGCTTCCCCCCTGGTCGCGGGGCTGCCCGCCAGCGGCGCCGAAGTCGTCTGGGCCTGCCGAACAGAAATGGCCCGTACCGTAGAAGACGCGTTGTCCCGCCGCACCCGCAGCCTGCTGTTCGACGCCCATGCCGCCATCGCCGCCGCCCCCGCCGTCGCCCGCCTGATGGCCTGCGAACTCGGCCGCGATGACGCCTGGCAAGCCGATCAGGTCGCCAGCTTCGTAACCCTCGCCGCCGGCTACCTGCCGCCACCGGCCGGCTGAGTCCCGCAGAGTGGCCCTGGGACGGGGCCGGCTGGGAATCCAGCTTGCCAAGGCTCTTCTCCGGCACTTATCATGCCCCGCACTCAACAGAAGACATCCATGGGCAAAAAACTCATCATCGCCGAAAAGCCCTCCGTAGCCAGCGACATCGCCAA
>SSTA01000066.1 GCA_009469685.1 Azonexaceae bacterium
GTAGTCGGGCCGCAGGCGCCGTAGGGCCTTGAAAGCCAGTGCCTGCAGGCGCCAAGGCCGAAAAGCGGCATGGTCGTAGGCACGGTCCTCGACGTGGATCTGCAGCCCGTTGCAGAGCTTGCCGGCATGCTTATGAAAAGTGGGCTCGAACCAGCACTCCCGCAGGCGGCAACCCGCCAGCCAGTCCGGTGCGAGGCGTGACATCTCGCAGGCCAGCGCCCGGGCATCCACGTCCGGAGCTCCGAAGAGTTCCAAGGGGCGAGTGGTACCGCGACCCTCGGAAAGCGTGGTTCCTTCCAGCATCACCGTTCCGGCGTAGGCACGGGCCATGAAGAGATTGGCGGCATTGGGGCTGGGGTTGATCCAGGTCCGCTCCCCCAGGGGCCAGCCCCAGCCCGGTGCCGCTTGAGGCTCCCAGCCGAGCATCGGGACGACGCGGTAGTCGAGATCGAGCCTGCCGCGGGCGATGAACCAGCGACCCAGCTCGCCCAGAGTGAGCCCGTGACGCATGGGCAAGGGTCCGGCGCCCACGAAGCTCTCCCAGCCCGGGCGCAGGCTTAGGCCCTCGACGGGGCGCCCTGCGGGGTTCGGGCGATCAAGAACCCAGACCGTCTTGCCGCGGGCTGCGGCTTCCTCAAGGATGTACAGCAAGGTGGTGATGAAGGTGTAGATGCGGCAGCCCAAGTCCTGCAGATCGACCAGAACGACGTCGAAGCTGTCCATCATCGCCGGCGTCGGCCGACGAACCTCCCCGTAGAGGCTGAAAACCGGGATGCCCAGCAGCGGATCGAGGTAATCCGCCGATTCCACCATGTTGTCCTGTTTGTCGCCGCGCAGGCCATGCTGGGGGCCGAAGGCGGCGCTGAGGCGCAAATCGGGCAGGGCCGCCAGTGCGTCTAGGGCATGGGTGAGGTCGGCGGTGACCGAGGCGGGATGGGCAAGGAGAGCGACGCGCCGCCCACGCAGCGGACGGCGCAGATCGGAGTCGGCAAGGATGCGGTCAAGGCCGAAAGCGAGGCGGGGGGTCATGGAGAGCTTCTGGCGAATTCGGGATAAGCGAGGATGAAACCCCGGGGGTCGTGGAAGTCGGGCCGCGGCCCGGGATGGGTCAGCGCCCAGTACGAGAGACGGCCGTCCCGGGCTTCAAGGACGGCGGTGAGACCGAGGCGGAGGGGAGTGCGCGAGGGAAGCCAGGCGCCGGGCACGACTGCCGTCAGCTCCAGGCAGTCGCCGAAGATTTGGCAGGTGGGAGGGGCGAGAGATACGGATGGCCCGTCGGTCGATCGCTCGCGGTAGCTTCCGAAGGCGTAGGCTGCCCAGCGGCTGTCGGGGGAAAAGTTGAACTCCCGGTAGGCTACGCCGTCAATGCTTTTGGCAAACAGCTCGAAGCAGGTATGTTGCCAGAGGTCGTCCGCGGGAGCGGATGGCCGGGGTGCAGGGATGATCAGATGGCCTAGATTGCCGGCCATCAGGAAGCGACAGCTGATTCCGTCTTGGCCGTCGGCGCAAACCGATGCCTTAAGCTCGACTCCGGGTGGGGCCGGAGCAGCCGGGTGGCAGACAAGGGAAAGCTGATCGGACATGATGTGAGGGTGCGGTGGCAAGACAGGCGGTACTTTACCTGCTCGCCGCCGTTTGGGATCATCGGAAGGCGTCAGATGATCCACTGGAGCAGGGATAAGAACGAACGGGACATGAGCCAGAACAACAAGCCTGTGGTGTTGGTGGTCGAGCCCTCGGCAGCCAATCAGGCCCTCATTTGCGAGTGCCTGGGGCAACTCCACGACGTTCAGCCGGAGGCTGTGGGGGGTGGAGAGGCGGCCCTGCGCTGTTATCGGGCCCTGGCTCCCGCACTGGTGCTTCTCGACACGACCCTGCCCGACCTGGACGGCCTTGAGGTGGCGCGCCGCATCCGTGCCCTGGAAAAGTCGAGCGAGCGTGCCGATCTTCTGGCTTGGACGCCGATCGTCTTCCTGTCCTCGGCGACCGACGACGAGGCCTTGGCGCGGGGCATCATGGCGGGCGGCGACGATTACCTCACCAAGCCCATCTCGGAAATCGTTCTCCTGGCCAAGGTGAGGGCCATGCTGCGCATTACCACCATGCGTGAGGCGTTGCGCGACGCGCACCGCTTGCTGACCGAAATGTCCTATGTCGATGGCTTGACCCACATTCCCAATCGGCGGCGATTCGACGACGTCATGGCCTCGGAATGGCGGCGGGCCATCCGTCAGCGGACCCCCTTGGGCGTGATCGTCTGCGACGTCGATCGCTTCAAGCAGTACAACGACCATTACGGTCACCAGGCGGGGGATCGATGCCTCGAGGCAGTGGCGGGCGCCCTGCACGATTCGCTCTTTCGAATCGAGGATATGGTCGCCCGTTACGGTGGGGAGGAGTTCGCTGCGGTGCTTCCCGGCGACGATGTACAAGGAGCGGCCGCAGTCGCCGAGCGCATGCGCCTTTCGGTGGAATCCTTGCGTATCCCCCACGATGAGGGGGTCGCGGGATTCGTGACCTGCAGTTTCGGCGTGGCGACCGGGATTCCGGGCTCCGAGGGGGCCGCCGCCGACCTCCTGCGCGCGGCCGATGAAGCGCTCTATGCGGCCAAGAAAGCAGGCCGAAATCGGGTAGCGGTCTCCGGGTCGCGCCATTCGACGGGAATCGCCGTCTGATTCTTGGACGCTGCCGTCATTTCGGTTAAGTTATCGGCTTCCCGATTTTCGGGCACTTCGCCCGGTCGGAAAGCACTTCCCAACTTCCTTCGCCGATGAGAATCCTCGTCTTCCTCCTCGTTCTGGCCAATCTGCTCTTCTTTGCCCACACCGAGGGCTTTCTCGGTCCCCCCGACAATCCGGACGCCCTGCGGGTTGAACAGCAGGTGTATCCGGAACGCGTCAAGGTTGTCGCTCGCGGAGAAGCGCCCGCAGCCCAAGGCGCTGCATCGTCTTCCCCGGGGCCGGCGACGAACCCGCCGCCCGCGCAGTCCGCCGAAACCGAAGTGGAATCGGCGACGGCTTGCCTGGCCTGGAGCGGCATGACTCCGGCCGAAGCGGATCGCCTTTCGGCTTTGCTGGCCGGCAGATTCGACGCCTTCCGTCAGACCAGACGGCAACTGGTCCCCGATGGGGGCACCTGGTGGGTCTTCATTCCGCCTCTGGCGACCAAGGCTGATGCAGATCGCAAGGCGGGCGAATTGAAACGATTGGGCGTGACGGATTACTTCATCATGCAGGAGCCGGGGCCGAACCATCTGGCGATTTCCCTGGGGGTGTTTTCGGCCGAGGCGGGTGCCCAGGAGCGGCTCGCCGAATTGCGGACACAGGGGGTCAAGACGGCCCGGCTGGGCCCCCGTTCCGGCAAGGAACCTCAGCAAAGCCTGGAGGTCCTTGGCCCCGCCGCCAGCCAGGGTGCGGTTCTCGAGGCCGTGGCGGCGGAACTTCCCGCGCTGAAATCCCAGGCCTGCAAGTGAGCGGCTTCATCGTCGGGCTCACGGGGGGTATCGGCAGTGGAAAAACGGCAGTGGCTGAGCGTTTTGCCGAACTCGGCGTCGCGGTGGTCGATACCGACGCCATCGCCCACGAACTCACGGGCTCGGATGGCGCGGCGATGCCCGCTGTGGTGGCCGCCTTCGGCTCCCGATTCCAACGCCCCGAAGGCGGTCTGGACCGAGCCGCCATGCGGCTTCTGGTTTTTTCCGATCCCCCGGCCAGAGAGCGCTTGGAAGCCATCCTCCACCCCTTGATCCGGGTTCGCGCTGCTGAACGCTGCCGGTCCGCGGAGTCGATCTACGCGATTCTCGCCGTGCCCTTGCTGGTCGAGACTGGCGCCTACCTGAATTTCTGCGACCGCATTCTGGTGGTCGATTGCGACGATGAAGTCCGCCTCGCGCGGGTGCGTGCCCGCAATGGCCTGGCCGAACCCGAGGTGCGGGCGATGATGGCTGCCCAGGCAAGCCGGGAGGCGCGCCTTGCCGTGGCGTCCGAAGTGCTGCTCAACGATGGCGCATTGTCGGATCTGGTTCCGAAGGTCGCCGAATTGCATCGGAAATATCTGGAAATGTCCGCCGCAAAACTTCAAGCGACCTGTTGAGATTTTGCTGCAAATGGCTCAGAATCCAGGCATTTTAGCGAATTTGTCGGACGGCTCCAGCCCGTGATCACCTACGAGTACCCCTTCAACGAGCGCATACGGACTCTGCTGCGCTTGGAAGACTTGTTCGACAAGACCCTTTATTTTGCGCAGTCGGAAGGCTTGCAGGAGCACCACGTCGCGCTCGTGACCCTGTTCGAGATTCTTGAAGTGGCCGGTCGCGCCGACCTCAAGATGGACCTCATCCAGGAGCTCGAACGTCAACGCCAGACTCTTCTCGCCTATCGCAACAATCCCGATATTTCCGAAGAAGCCCTGTCTGGCGCCCTCTACGAGATCGAACAATCGTCAGCGGCACTGCTCGCCATGACCGGCAAGATCGGCCAGTACCTGCGGGAAAACGAGTGGCTCATGGGGATCAAGAGCCGCGCCGCGATTCCCGGCGGAGTCTGCGAATTCGACCTGCCTTCCTATCACTGGTGGTTGCACCGCTCTCCGGACCAGCGTCGGGATGCCATCGGCACCTGGACCAATCCTCTTCTTCCCCTGCGGGATGCGCTGGTCATCGTTCTACGGCTGCTGCGGTCGAGCGGGCGTCCCAAACACTACGTCGCGAGTGCCGGTCAGTTTCAGCTCAACCTGGGCGGCAGCGCCGCCCAGATGGTGCGCATCACGGTTCCCTCGACGGACACTGCCGTTCCTGAAGTGAGCGCCAACAAATACGCACTCAACGTCCGCTTCACCAATCCCCCCAGCGTCGAATTCAAGACCAAGATTTGCGATCGCGACGTCGAGTTCGAACTGAC
>SSTA01000007.1 GCA_009469685.1 Azonexaceae bacterium
GCAAGCCGCCCGGGTCGCCATCTACCGCATGATGCGTCCGGGCGAGCCGCCCACCGAGGAAGCGGTCGAAATCCTTTTCAATGGGCTCTTCTATTCCGACGAGCGCTATGACCTGTCCGGCGTCGGCCGGATGAAGTTCAATCGCCGTCTTGGGCGTGCCGACGTGATCGAGCACAAGGTCATGGTCAGGGGCTTGGCATCCAAGGCCGAAGCAGCCCTCAAGAACCTCGCCGAAGGGGCCGGACTGCCGCTGGAGTCCATCCAGGCGCTGGTCGCCGAACTGCCCTACGGCGCTCGGGCCGTACTCGAAAACACGAGTCGCGCGGAAGCCGAGGCCCTGGCCGCCAAGCTGAAGCCCCTGGGTGCGAATGCCGAGGTGCGCGAGCAATTGACCCTGTCGCCGCGGGATATCGTCGAAACCATCAAGATTCTCGTCGAATTGCGCAACGGCCGCGGCGACATCGACGATATCGACCACCTGGGCAACCGCCGGGTCCGGTCCGTCGGCGAACTCGCCGAGAACCAATTCCGCGCCGGTCTGGTCCGCGTCGAGCGCGCGGTGAAAGAGCGCCTCTCTCAGGCCGAGTCCGACAACCTGATGCCCCACGATCTGATCAATGCCAAGCCGATCAGCGCCGCCATCAAGGAATTCTTCGGGTCAAGTCAGCTGTCCCAGTTCATGGACCAGACCAATCCGCTGTCGGAAATCACCCACAAGCGACGGGTTTCCGCCCTCGGCCCCGGCGGTCTGACGCGGGAGCGTGCCGGTTTCGAAGTGCGCGACGTGCATCCGACCCACTACGGCCGCGTCTGCCCGATCGAAACGCCCGAAGGTCCGAACATCGGCCTCATCAACTCGCTCGCTTTGTACGCCCAGGTGAATGGTTATGGCTTCATCGAGACTGCCTATCGCAAGGTGAACGAGGGCAAGGTCACCGATCAGATCGAATACCTGAGCGCCATCGAAGAAGGCGCTTACGTCGTCGCCCAGGCGAACGCCACCCTGGACGCCGAAGGGCGCCTGGTGGACGAACTGGTGACCTGCCGGGAGAAGGGCGAAACCATCCTGTCCGAGCCCTCTCGCGTTCAGTACATGGACGTCGCTCCGGGACAGATCGTCTCCGTCGCCGCCTCGCTGATTCCCTTCCTGGAACACGACGACGCCAACCGGGCGCTGATGGGTGCCAACATGCAGCGTCAGGCCGTGCCCTGCCTGCGCCCGGAGAAACCCCTGGTCGGTACCGGCATCGAACGCACCGTAGCGGTCGACTCGGGTACCGCCGTGGTGGCTCTGCGCGGTGGCATGGTCGATTACGTCGATGCCGCCCGGGTGGTGGTCCGCGTCAATGACGACGAGACCGTCGCCGGTGAAGTGGGTGTCGATATCTACAACCTGGTCAAATACACTCGTTCCAACCAGAACACCAACATCAACCAGCGTCCCCTGGTGCGAGTCGGTGACCACATCGCCAAGGGCGACGTGGTGGCTGACGGCGCCTCCACCGACAAGGGTGAACTGGCCCTCGGTCAGAACATGCTGATCGCCTTCATGCCCTGGAACGGCTACAACTTCGAAGACTCGATCCTGATCTCCGAACGCGTCGTCGCCGAGGACCGCTACACCTCGATCCATATCGAGGAACTGACGGTCGTCGCCCGCGACACGAAGCTGGGCCCCGAGGAAATCACCCGCGACATCGCCTCCCTTGGCGAAGCGCAACTCTCCCGTCTCGACGAATCCGGCATCGTCTATATCGGTGCCGAGGTCGAGGCTGGCGATGTGCTGGTGGGCAAGGTCACCCCCAAGGGCGAAACCCAGCTGACCCCGGAAGAGAAGTTGCTGCGGGCCATCTTCGGCGAGAAGGCCTCCGACGTGAAGGACACCTCCCTGCGCGTGCCGTCCGGCATCGCGGGAACCGTCATCGACGTCCAGGTCTTTACCCGCGAAGGTATCGAGCGCGACAAGCGCGCCCAGTCCATCATCGACGAGCATCTACGCCACTACAAGCTGGACCTCGCCGATCAGATGCGCATCGTCGAGCGCGACGCTTTCGCCCGGGTCGAGCGCCTGATCCTCGGCAAGAAGGCCAATGGTGGTCCGAAGAAGCTGGCCAAGGGCAGCGACATCACCAAGGACTACCTGGATGGCATGGATCCGCACCACTGGTTCGACATCCGCATCGCCGATGAGGACGCCGCTCAGCAGCTGGAACAGGTCAAGGACGGCCTCGAACAGGCCCGCAAAGACTTCGACATCGCCTTCGAAGGCAAGCGCAAGAAGCTCACCCAGGGCGACGAACTCCCGCCCGGCGTGCAGAAGATGGTCAAGGTGTACGTGGCCGTCAAACGCCGTCTGCAGCCCGGCGACAAGATGGCCGGCCGCCACGGCAACAAGGGCGTGGTATCCCGCATCCTGCCGGTGGAAGACATGCCTTACATGGCCGACGGTCGCCCCGTCGACATCGTGCTCAACCCTCTGGGCGTGCCTTCCCGGATGAACGTCGGCCAGATTCTCGAGGTTCACCTCGGCCTCGCCGCCAAGGGCCTCGGCCACAAGATCGGCGACATGCTGCGGGCCAATGCCACGGCGAAGGAAGTCCGCGGCTTCCTGGACCAGGTCTACAACTCCAACGGCAAGCCCGAAAAACTGGAAGAGTTGAACGACACCGAAATCCTGGAGATGGCCGGCAACCTGAAGGATGGCGTGCCGTTCGCCACTCCGGTGTTCGACGGCGCCAAGGAGGAAGAGCTGAAGGCCATGCTGGCCCTTGCCGGCATGCCGTCCTCGGGCCAGATGACCCTGTTCGACGGCCGTACCGGCGAAGCTTTCGAGCGCCAGGTCACGGTTGGCTACATGCACTTCCTGAAGCTGCACCACCTGGTCGATGACAAGATGCACGCCCGTTCCACCGGTCCTTACAGCCTGGTGACCCAGCAGCCGCTGGGCGGCAAGGCCCAGTTCGGTGGCCAGCGCTTCGGCGAAATGGAAGTGTGGGCCCTGGAAGCTTATGGCGCGTCCTACGTGCTGCAGGAGATGCTGACCGTCAAGTCGGACGACGTTAACGGCCGGACCAAGGTCTACGAAAACATTGTCAAGGGCGAGCACAGGATCGATGCCGGCATGCCGGAATCCTTCAACGTGCTGGTCAAGGAAATCCGGTCGCTGGCTATCGACATCGATCTGGAACGTTACTGATTTAGGGCCGAGGAGTTAAACGATGAAAGCATTGCTCGATCTGTTCAAGCAGGTTACGCAGGAAGAGGAATTCGACGCGATCACCATCGGGCTCGCCTCGCCCGACAAGATCCGTTCCTGGTCCTA
>SSTA01000360.1 GCA_009469685.1 Azonexaceae bacterium
CCGTCTGCCCGATGCGCCTCAAGCCGCGCAATGTCAAACGCTGGATGTTCGCCTGTACTCAGTGCGGCCAATGCGTTTCCGCCTGCGGCACGGTGAATCGCGACAACCCGGACGGCCAGCTCCTGCGCTGGGTCGGCGGCGAGGAGGCGAAGCGCAACGAAGCCCGCTTTTCCAGCCTTTCCCGTACCGACGAAGACGCCGGAGGGCGCGCCTGATGGAAGAATTCATCGGCAAGCTTTGGCACAACTGGGTCACCAAGGCTGCCGGCAGCCACCACCCGGAGGCGGCGATCAGGCTCGCCGAAGTGGAAAAGACTGCCGGCATCCTCTTCCGCGCCTTCGGCGGCGACCCAGGACTCAAGGTGGCTGCCGCCACTTCCGAGGCCCACGGTGCCCGACGTTCGTGGCTGCAGCGCGTCGCCGGCAGCGGGGAACGGGTAGCCCAGGCCAGGCGGGACGACGAGACCCTGCGTCTGCCGCCGGAGATCGCCGCCTTTCCCGACAAGGCCCTCAATCGGGATCTCTACCTGTGGCTCGCGGCCCTGGCTGCCAGCGACGAAGCCTCGGAAAGGCCCTGGCTGGTGCGCAACCAACAGGCGACCCTGACCGCCCTGCGCAATTATCCGGGCCTCCGGCCTCGCTACGACCGCCTGGTGGCAGCCCACCTGGCAGGTCGCATGACCCCGGGGGCAATGCAGGCGGACGAAGCCGCCCAGGAAGCCGCCCTGCGCCAGGCGCTGACCGACCCCGGCAGCGTTGCCGGCCTGCCGCCCCTCACTTCCCGCAAGTCCCGTCCGCCCCAGCCAGTGCTGCTCTGGCTCATCGACGCCCCGGCGGCCGCCCTGCCCGGCCACACCCCGGATGGCGACGGCCCGCCCCCTCCGGAAGGCAGCGGCAGCGCGGACACGGACAAGGAGGCCCACAAGGCTGAACAGGTGGCGCCGCCGGACAACAAGAACGCCTTCGTCTTCAGCTTCCGTGCGGAAAGCCTGCCCACCTGGACCGAGTACGTGCGGGTGAACCGGGCCTATGATGACGACCTCGACCCCGATGCCCGCAACGCCGCCAAGGATCTCGACAAGCTGTCCCTGACCCGGGACGGCCAGACCAGCGTCTCCCGCGTCAAGTTCGACCTCGACCTCCCTTCCGCCGCCGAGGACGACCTCCCCCTCGGTCCCGGCCTGCCGCTACCGGAGTGGGACTACCGCAGCGCGCTCCTGCTCCCCGACCACTGCCGTCTGCAACCCATGATCGCCCGGGACACCGCCGCCGCGCCTCTCCCCGCCGAACTCGCCGGTGTCGCCAAGAAGCTGCGCGGCCAGTTCGCCGCCCTCGCGCCCCAGCGCCGTTGGCTCAAGGCCCAGCCGGATGGCCCCGAACTGGACGTGGACGCCTGCGTGCGCAACGTCGCCGACCGCGCCTCCGGACACACCCCGGATATCGGCAATTACCTTGCCCAGGCCCGCTGCGAGCGGGACCTCGCCTGCCTGCTCCTGGCCGACCTTTCGATGTCCACCGACGCCTGGATTTCCGACAGCCATCGCATCGTGGACGTCATCCGCGACTCCCTGCTGCTTTTCGCCGAAGCCCTTTCCGCCACCGGCGACCGCTTCGGCATCTACGGCTTCTCCTCCCTGCGCCGGCAGAACATCCGCTTTCACCTGCTCAAGGATTTCTCCGCCCGCTACGACGGCCTGGCCCGCGGTCGCATCCTGGCCATCAAACCCGGCTATTACACAAGGATGGGAGCCGCCCTGCGACAGGCCGGCCGCATCCTCGCCGAGCAGCCCGCCGGCCGGCGCCTGCTCCTCATCATCACCGACGGCAAACCCAACGACCTGGATCTCTACGACTCCCGCTACGGCATCGAGGACACCCGCATGGCCGTTTTCGAGGCCCGCCGGTTGGGGCTCACGCCCTTCTGTGTCACCATCGACCGCGAGGCCGGCGCCTACCTGCCCTATCTCTTCGGCCCCGCCGGCTTCTGCGTCATCCGAAATCCGGCGGAATTGCCGCGGCGACTCCCACTGCTTTACGCGCAACTCACTCGTCAATAAGCCCTCGGGTGTATTGCCTTTGGCCTAATCCAGTGCCAAGATGGTCTGTTTTCTTCAGGTTGGGCCGATCATGCAAGGAAGCCACCCCATCAATATCGAGGCGCTGCTCTCCCACGTCCCCCTGTTCAACGGCCTCGCCCCCCAGGAAATTGCCAAGGTGGCCCGCGGGACCCGGGAAATCCACGCGACCAAGGGCGACATCCTTTTCCACAAGGGCGACCCCTGCAGCGGATTCCACATGGTGGTCTATGGCCAGATCAAGCTCGGCTTCACCTCGCCCCAGGGGAGCGAGAAGGTGGTCGAAATCATCGGCCAGAGCCAGAGCTTCGGCGAGGCCATCATGTTCATGGACAAGCCATACATCGTCTTTGCCCAGGCATTGACCGACTCCCTGCTCCTGCACATTTCCAAGTCGGTCATCTTCGACGAACTCGAGCGCGACCCTATCCTCTGCCGCAAGATGATCGCCGGCATGGCCATGCGCCTACACCAGTTGATGACCGACGTGGAGTCCTACTCGCTCCATTCCGGCAAGCAGCGCATCGTCGGCTACCTGGTCCGTGAAGCCCCGACCAGCGAACACAGTAAGAACCTCACGGTCACCCTGCCCACCAACAAGGGCATCATCGCCTCCCGCCTCAATCTGACCCAGGAACACTTCTCGCGCATCCTCCACGAGCTGACCGAATTGGGCCTGATCGTCGTCGAAGGGCGCAAAATCCACATCCCGGATATCGACCGGCTGCGCGCCCACGAACGCTAAGCCTTTCCGGGCCATGGCGACGGAAATCGAACTCAAGCTGTCGCTTTCGCCGGCTGCCGCC
>SSTA01000361.1 GCA_009469685.1 Azonexaceae bacterium
CATCCTGTGGCCGGAGGATGGCCAATTTCCCTCGCTCGAGCGCGCGGCCATCGTCGGGCACACCCTTCTGAAGCGCGAGGGAAGGCCGCAAGATATCGCCTCCGCCGTCTGTTTTCTACTGGCCGACGCCGGCTACGTCACCGGTCAAGTCATCCATGTCGACGGCGGCCGCACCGCCCACCTGTCCTCGCCATGAATCTCCCTTCCAACACTCTGCAAAAGCTCGGCAAATTCCTCGAAAGCCGCACCGGCAAAGCGATCGGCGACTACGCCATGATCGCCGACGGCGACACGGTCCTGGTCTGCGTCTCCGGCGGCAAGGATTCCTACACCCTGCTCCACCTCCTCCTGACCCTGCAAAAGCGCGCCCCGATCAAGTTCCGGTTGATCGCCATGAACCTCGACCAGAAACAACCCGGGTTTCCTGCCGAAGTTCTGCCACGCCACTTCGAATCGATCGGTGTCGACTACCGCATTGTCGAAGCCGACACCTACTCGGTGGTCAAGGAAAAGATCCCCGTGGGCAAGACCACCTGTTCGCTCTGCTCGCGGCTGCGGCGGGGAATCATCTACCGTACCGCCAAGGAACTGGGCGCCAACAAGATCGCCCTCGGTCACCACCGAGACGACATGGTCCATACCCTCTTTCTCAACATGCTGTTCGGCGGCAAGCTCAAGGCCATGCCGCCCAAGCTGGTGACCGACGACGGCGCCCACATCGTCATCCGGCCGCTGGCCTACTGCTCCGAAACGGACATCGCCAAATTCGCGCGGGGCATGGCCTTTCCCATCATCCCCTGCAATCTCTGCGGTTCCCAGGACAATCTCCAGCGGCAGAAAGTACGGGAAATGATGCAGGAGTGGGATCGGCGCTACCCGGGTCGCACCGAGGCGGTGTTCACGGCCATGCAGAACATCGTTCCGTCCCATCTGGCGGACAACCAACTGTTCGATTTCAAGGGCCTCGCGATCGGCGATGCGGTTCCCGAAGGCGACATCGCCTTCGACCAGGAAGCCCTGCCCGTGCCAGGAGCAATCCCTCTGGTTCCGTCGCTATGACAGTGGAACTGGCGATTTGGTATCATTGCCTCTGGATCAACAGCGGGGTGAATCAGGGACCATCATGGGGGGCGTAGAACGCAGGCAGGCAGTGCTTTTCGCCGACGTTTCGGGCAGCACCAAGCTGTACGAGCGGCTCGGCGACAGCGAAGCGCTGCGGGCCGTGGATCGTTGCATCAAGCGCATGGAACGGGCCATCGACGGCTTCCAGGGCCGCTTGGTCAAGACCATCGGCGACGAGGTGATGGCCGTCTTCAGTACCGCCGAGGCCGCTTTCCAGGCGGCGGTCGAAATGCAGCTGCGGGTCAGCGACCTGCCTCCGGTCTCCGGCGTCAAACTCGCCATCCGCGTCGGCTTCCACATCGGTCCGACAATCGAGGACAACAAGGACATCTTCGGCGATACAGTCAATACGGCCGCGCGTATCGTCGGACTTGCCAAGTCCGAGCAGATCCTGACCAGCGCCCAGACCATCGATGAACTCCCCACACTGCTCAAGGAGTCGACCCGCGACCTGGAGCAGCTCTCGGTCAAGGGCAAGGCCGACGGCGTGCATGTCTTCGAGGTGCTCTGGCACGAAACCGAGGAGCTGACCATGAAGGCCAGTTCCCTGCGCATTTCCAACATCCTCAGCACCAAACTCTGCGTCCGATACCGGGGCCGCGCGTATCTGCTGGACGACCGCAATCCGAACCTGACTCTGGGGCGGGACCAGAGCTGCGATCTCATCATCGAGGATCGCAAGTCTTCCCGCCAGCACGCCCGCATCGAGCGGCGCGGAGACAAGTATTTCTACGTCGATCAGAGCACCAACGGCAGCTACGTGGCCATTGCCGGTGAGCGCGAGACCCTCCTTCGACGGGAGGAAATGCTGCTCCGCGGCACCGGCAAGATTTCCTTCGGCGCTTCGAGCACCGATCCCAACGCCGATCTGGCCGAATTCGAACACATCTGACGTCCCATGAAGCGCGAAGGCCATCCCGCGGGATGGCCTTCGTCGTTTCCGGCGCTTGTCAGATGGCCAGCTTCTTCAGCACGTCCGGATTCTTGACGATGGCTTCGCGCTTGGCGGCGGGCGCTTCGAAAAGCGCCGCGGGGGGCGTCGAATCGAGGCGGGCGACGACCCCCGCTTCCTTGCACGCGGTGTCGAACACCATCGACACCTCGTTGCCGTTACTCCCGGAAACGGAGAAGCAATTGCGCCCGAATTTCTGATTGAGGGGAAGCGCAACACTGGCCGACACCAGATCGGCCAGATTGCTGCCGCTCCCAGCGAGTTCCAGCTCGTAGCGGCTCTCGCCGCCGAGTTTGCCGGCGGCGACGCCGAGGACGTTGCGCAGGCCGGCAATTTCAGTCTGCAGTCGTTTGGCAACGGATTCGTCGGGAAGCCCCGACAAATTGAGCCGGACCTTCTGGGCGGCGAAGTGAAAGTGCTGCAGGAAGAAGCCCTTGGAAAACTCCTCGCCGATGAGGCGGCCGATGTCGGCCTGGGCCTCGTCCTCGCTATTCCAGGTCATCCGCTGCGGAATGGCGGTGTTGTAGTAGATCTCTTCGCCGGTCTTGCGATCGACGCATTTGATAGTCCAGGACGTAATCGCCGCGCGATCGATGACCAGTCCGGACGCTTCAAGGCGAACCGACAGGCGCTTGAACTTGGTCTCGCCGACCACCTGGAAGTCAGCCTTCTTGTCGCCGCCGTCCTCGCTCCAAGTGCGGAAACCGAAGGACTGGATCTTCTCCTTGAGGGCATTCTCGACGATCTGGGAGCGCCGCGGAGCCGCACCATCGGCGGCGCTGATGGTGGAAATCTGCACGGCGATGCGCGGATCGCCATTGTTGCGGATGAAGTCCACCCGCTCTTCCTTCGACATCTGGTTGAGGGATTTCTGGACGTCGCGCACGCGCACGGTCGCCTTGGCCGTCATCGACACCAGACCGTCCTTGCCGGCCTGAGGCGTGTCTTCCTGAACCATGGCCTCGATGAAA
>SSTA01000362.1 GCA_009469685.1 Azonexaceae bacterium
AACGACCAGGTGGCCACCGACATCCGCCTCTATTTGCGCGATGCCATCGACGACATCCTCGCCCTCATCCAGTCCTTTCGCTCGGCGCTGCTCGATCTGGCAGACAAGGAAGCGGCGACCCCGATGCCCGGCTTCACCCACTTGCAGGTCGCCCAGCCGGTGACATTCGGTCACCACATGCTGGCGTATTTCGAGATGTTCGGCCGTGACGCCGAACGGTACGCGGACTGCCGCCGGCGGACGAACCGCCTCCCCCTCGGCGCTGCCGCCCTGGCCGGCACCACCTACCCCATCGACCGCGCCTTCGTCGCTGCAGAATTGGGATTTGAGGGGATTTGCGAGAACTCCCTCGATGCGGTCTCCGACCGCGACTTCGCCATCGAATTCTGCGCCGCCTGCGCCCTTCTCATGACGCACATCTCGCGCCTGTCCGAAGAGCTGGTGATGTGGATGAGCCCGCGCATCGGCTTCATCCGGATCGCTGATCGCTTCTGCACCGGATCGTCGATCATGCCCCAGAAGAAGAATCCGGACGTTCCCGAACTGGCCCGGGGCAAGACCGGCCGCGTCAATGGCCACCTGATTGCGCTCCTCACCCTGATGAAAGGTCAGCCTCTGGCCTACAACAAAGACAACCAGGAGGACAAGGAACCCCTCTTCGACGCCGTGGATACGGTCACCGACACCCTGCGCATTTTCGCCGACCTGGCCGGCGGCATCACCGTCCAGCCAGAGGCGATGACGAGCGCCCTGACCCAGGGTTTCGCGACGGCGACGGACCTGGCCGACTATCTGGTCAAAAAGGGACTCCCCTTCCGCGACGCCCACGAGGCGGTCGGCCATGCCGTGAAGGCTGCCGAGCGGCAAGGCGTCGACCTGCCTCAGCTGCCGCTTTCCGAGTTGCAGACCTTCTGCCCGCTGATCGGCGACGATGTCTATGCCGTTCTGAGCGTGGAAGGATCCCTGGCTTCGCGCAACCACATCGGCGGCACGGCACCCGGCCAGGTCCGTGCGGCCATCGCGCGCGCCCGATCCAAGCTTGCCGGATGACCAGGAAACTCGGCAAGTACGAAATCATCCGCGAGCTGGGGCAGGGGGCCACCAGCACCGTGTTCCTGGGGCGCGATCCTTTCGCCCAGCGGGACGTCGCCATCAAGGTCGCGACACCCGAAGCCCTGCGAGACCCGGATCGCAGCCGGGTCTATTCCCACCTTTTCCTGAACGAAGCCTCCCTGGTCGGCAAGCTCGATCACCCCCACATCGTGCAGATTTACGACGCGGTGGTAGCCGAGAATCTCTCGTACATCGTCATGGAGTATGCCCCCGGAGGCACTTTGGAAACCCACGCCCGTCGGGATAGCCTGCTGCCCGTCGAGCGCGTGATCGAGATCGTATTCAAGTGCACCCGTGCCCTGGATTACGCTTTCCGACTCGGCATCACGCACCGGGACATCAAGCCCGCCAACATCCTCCTCTCGCCCGAGACGGACATCAAGATTTCGGACTTCGGTGCCGCCATCACCCGCGAGAATGTGGAGCGCACCCAGGTTTCCGGCATCGGCTCTCCCGCCTATATGTCGCCGGAGCAAGTTCAGGAAAGACCGCTCGACCACCGGACCGACATCTACTCCCTGGGCGTCGTCCTCTATCAGCTCCTGACGGGCGATCTGCCTTTCCAGGCCAGCACCAGCTACAGCATGATTTACCAGATCATCCACTCCGTGCCGACGGAACCCTCGTTTCTTCGCGGAGACCTGCCCCCGGCCCTGGACGCGGTCGTCGCGCGGGCCATGGCCAAGGATGTCGAGGCGCGCTACCAGACCTGGGAGCACTTCGCCCATGATCTCGCCCTGGCGGCGCGCAAGCGCTCGCTGCGGGCGCGCAAATTCGATCTTCCGAGTACCGAGAAATTCGATCTCCTACGCGGAATGCCCTTCTTTCAGGATTTCCCCGATCCCGAGCTTTGGGAAGTCCTCGGCTTCGCCCAATGGGACCGAGTCCCGGCCGAGACCGTGATCATTCACGACGGCGACGACGGTAGTTTCTTCTGCTTCCTGATCGGCGGCGAACTCAAAGTCACCAAGAACGGGCGCATCCTGCATCTGCTGACCCCCGGGGACTGCTTCGGGGAAATGGCCGTCGTGACCCGCCGGGGTGCTCCCCGAACGGCAGACGTGACCGCGCTCACCACCGCCAACGTGGTCGTCATCCACCGCGAAGCCCTGGAGGCGGCGAGCGAAACCTGCCGCATGCATTTCTACCGGGGGCTTCTCGAGGTTCTCGCCAACCGGCTCACCATCGCCAACCAGCGGCTGACCGCGGTCTAGGGGCGGCACCCGCCCATCGACCGGGACAATGGTGCAAGTCTGAAGCGGAGCACGAAGGCGCCGGCCTGGATTTGCAGGCGACCGACACTATCGGAGCGAGTAAGCCACCAACTCCGTCGTATTGTCGTCAGGGACTTCGGTACTCATGTTCCCCATTCCACCGCCCAAGTCCTGCTGGCGCTGTTTGACCAAGCGCTTCGCCGCCTTGGCGTACCAAACAGTGAACACGGACTGAACGGGAATCCGGAATCCGAGCATGCGAGTGAGTCGAATCTGAATTTTTGTGGTCTCGAAGATTCCGGCTGGCACGGTGATCGTCTCCTCGCCCAGTACCTTGGCTTCGGTAGCACAAACCGACCGGTTCAGGCAGAGGTCCCAGTTTTGAAATTCGATCCCGCTCAAATCTAACCCGCCCCGGCTACCCGCAAACGCGATAAGGTAGGGCGAGAAGAAGACATCCCCAAGAGACCCCACGAGGGCCGGTTTTCCGTCGTAAGCCCACTCGGCAGTGCCTCGATTGGCGACGGAACAGGATTCCAACACTCCCTCCGCGCTTCGCCCGGTAATCTCGCAACTGCGCCGCTTACCCTTGATAAAGCGCCCGTTGGTTTCGTAAACCCATTTGCTTCCCGGCCCCGGCAGTCCATTCAGGGATGAACGCTCAGCTTCAGGTGCCGCAGGACTCTTCGCGATGTCTTGTCGGTCGGAGACGGTTGTGGCGGCTATGGCTCCAGATTCAGGCGTCACCGACGCAGGCCTGGCAGTTACCGGGGTGGGGTTGATCGCCGCCTGCTGAACGGCAGCCTGGGTCGAGGGCGACTCCTGCCGGACCTGGGTGCGCTGTTGAGATTCAAACTGTTCCCGTTGTTTCTCAAGCGCTTCGAGGATCTTCTTTTGCATCGCGTCCTGGAGCGCCAAGCGTTCCTTGGCGACTTCGTCGTTCATGCGGCGGACCGCCTCCTCGACCGCCCGATCCGTCACCTTTCGCTGCTCCAGGAGCAGCGCCTCGCGATCCGCAGGAGAGAGCGCCGCGGGAGGCTCGGCAGCCTTGGGTGAAGTGAAGTAGAAATCCCCCGTCAGGGAAGAGGACTCCCAAGGCGTCTGCTGGCCTCCGCTTCGCTGGATAACGTTCGAGCGGACGCGCTTGAATACGCTTTCGATCGGCAACCCTCTGACCGAAATCGCGCCGAGCAATTCCTGGGTATAGAGCCCGTTTCTGCCCTGGCCGTCGGAGGCAACACTTCCCGGGGCAGTGGCATAGGCGATGAGGCTTCCACGCGGGGCCTCCATCTGCGCAAGCCCGCCCCCCAAGGCGCGGAAGCGGCGCTCAAACGGATTGTTGCGACACGCATCAAGGATCACGATGTTCAGATGGCTGACCGCGAGCTGATCCAGGATGACGTCCACGTCCACCGTTTCCGCACGAATCGCGGCCTCGGACGCGATCTCGGCATCTACGGGAACCAGGTAGTTCTTCCCTCGCACCTGGAGACCGTGGCCGGCGAAGTAAACCAGGGCCACCGTATCGGAGCGGAGCTTCCCGCCAAACTGGACGATAGCCCGGTTCATTTCCTTTTGCGTGGCGTCGAGCTTTTCGATGACTTCGAACCCAAGTCCCCGCAGGGTAGCAGCCATGTCGCGCGCATCGTTGACCGGATTGACGAGACCCGCCGCAGGGTACGCCGAATTCCCGATCACCAGCGCAACCCTGCGCTCGCCGGGCGGAACGTTCTTCGCTTCCTGCGCTCCTGCCGGCAGCGCATAGGTCAGGAAGAACCCGCCAGCAAACAGGGCTAGCCTCAGCAAGACGCGATGCAAACATCTCCAGTTTCGTGAAAGTAGGAATTGCGCTGTTCCGGACATGTCGATCGGGAATAAAAAAGGGGTTATGCCAGACCGGGACGAATCCGGCTCGGGACAAGGTCAATTTGCCGACAAGAGGTCAGAGCCGTCACCCGGTTGGCCTCATTAAGCATGTAATGGTCCATCGGCGCGCCGATGTCTTGTTTACCCTCACGTCCTGCTCGCGAATTCACTCAGGCCTCAGTATGCCAAAAAACTCCCTTTCGAGAGGACAGCACTTCCCGCTCGCTCCAGGCAACCCGCAGACCCTGATCGCGCCCTGGTGCTGCCGACGCGAAACTTCTCAGCAAACAGCGGCCCCGGCATCGGGTCGGCAGACCTCTGGTCCGGGACAATTTGGCGATCGGTCAGAGGCGCTTCGCCGTGCCGCGTTATTATGGCGATTCGCTCAAACGCTCCAGCCCGTCCAATGCTTCCGCTGCGCATTCTTCTC
>SSTA01000363.1 GCA_009469685.1 Azonexaceae bacterium
CGAGGGCAGTCTGGCCAATTACGCCGCTGCCAAGGCGCGCATCTTCCGGGGCAAGGGCGTCATGGTCCTCAATCGCGATGACGATTGGTCCATGGCCAACGGCCGTTGCGGGCGCACCCTGGTCACCTTCGGGCTCGGTGCTGCCCCCCGGGCTGCCGACTACGGCCTGGCCGACGGGTGCATCTGCCGCGGCCCCCAGCAACTGGTGGCCTTGGCCGACCTGAGGATCTCCGGCCTGCACAACGCCGCCAACGCCATGGCCGCCCTGGCCCTGGGCGAGGCGGTCGGCGTCACTCCGACCGCTCTGATCGAGCCCCTCAAGACCTTCCAGGGCTTGCCCCATCGCGTTGAGACCGTGGCCGAGAAGGCAGGCGTCCTCTATGTCGACGATTCCAAGGGAACCAACGTTGGCGCCACCCTGGCCGCCATCGAAGGCCTGGGCCGGCCTGTGGCCATCGTCCTCGGCGGCGATGGCAAAGGACAGGATTTTTCGCCGCTGCAAGCTGCCCTGCGGAAGCACGGGCGCGCCGCCGCCCTTATCGGCCGCGACGCTGCCGCCATCCAAGCGGCTATCGCAGGAGCCGGTATCCCCTTGCGGCAGTGCACCGACATGGCCGACGCGGTCCGCTGGCTCTCCGGCCAGGCCGTGGGAGGCGACTGCGTGCTGCTTTCGCCGGCCTGCGCCAGCCTCGACATGTACCGCAATTACGCCCATCGCGCCGAAGCCTTCATCGAGGCCGTGAAAGGCTTGTCGTCATGATGCTCGATGCCCTGGACACCCCCCGTCGCGAAGTGGCCGAAGTCGATCTCGTCCTCCTGTGGAGTGTCCTGTTGCTGCTGTTTACCGGCTTGGTGATGGTGTATTCCTCGTCCATCGCCACTGCCGAGGGTAGCCGAGCCTTCGGTCACCAGCCCAGCTATTTCCTGCTGCGCCATGGCGTCTTCCTCTGTATCGGCCTGGTGGCCGCGGCGGTGGCCTTCCAGATTCCCCTGGCGCTCTGGCAGAAATATGCACCGCTCTTCTTTTTGGTCGGCGTGGTCCTGCTGGCGGTCGTATTGATCCCGGGCATCGGGCGGGATGTCAATGGCGCCCGCCGCTGGCTTCCCCTGGGCCCGGTCAATCTCCAGCCTTCGGAGGCAATGAAGCTCTTTGCCGTCCTCTACGCAGCGGACTACACGGTGCGCAAGATTTCGGTGATGCACGACCTCAAGAAAGCCTTCCTGCCCATGTTCGGCGCCATGTTCGTGGTCGGCATGCTGCTCCTCAAGGAGCCCGATTTCGGCGCATTCGTCGTCATCATCTCCATCGCCATGGGCATTCTTTTCCTGGGCGGACTGCGGGCTCGTCTCTTCGTTGTCCTGCTCGTCGGCCTGCTCGCCGCCTTCACGGTGTTGATCGTGGTGTCGCCTTATCGCCGCGACCGCATTTTCGGGTTCATGGACCCGTGGGGCGATGCCTACGGTCGCGGCTACCAGCTCTCTCACTCCCTGATCGCCTTCGGCCGCGGCGAACTGTTCGGCGTCGGACTGGGTGCCAGCGTCGAAAAGCTTTTCTATCTGCCGGAAGCCCACACCGATTTCCTTCTGGCGGTCATTGCCGAGGAACTGGGGTTCACCGGAGTGCTGGTCGTCATCCTCCTCTTCGCCCTGCTGGTGCAGCGGGCCTTTGCCATCGGGCGCCGCTGCGTCCAGTTGGACCGCCTCTACCCGGCGCTGGTCGCCATGGGCATCGGCATCTGGATGGGGGTCCAGTCCTTCATCAACATGGGGGTCAATACCGGCTTGCTCCCGACCAAGGGCCTGACGCTTCCGCTGATGAGCTTCGGCGGTTCCGGCATCCTCGCCAACTGCGTGGCCTTGGCCATCCTGCTCCGAGTGGATTGGGAAAATCGCCAATTGATGCGCGGAGGCAAGCTATGAAGACGACGGCGCTGATCCATCAATCGGCGATTTCGTCACAGGCTAACCCGGCGCAGCCGGTGTTAAGCGCGAAGCGAGGCCGGAGACAAAACAGGCAGCTCATGCGCGGTGGAAAACTATGACCACCTTTGTCCTGCCTGTTTCGGCGCAGGCTAACTTGCGCAGCAAGTTAAGCGCTTCGCGCGGCCGTAGCCAAAATCGCCAATTGATGCGCGGAGGCAGGTTGTGAGCAAGACCCTCCTGGTCATGGCCGGCGGCACCGGCGGCCATATCTTCCCGGCGCTGGCGGTGGCCGAAACCATGCGCGAGCGCGGTTGGCGGGTTGTCTGGATGGGCAATCCCGAAGGCATGGAAGCCCGCCGCGTGCCTCAGCGCGGCTTCGAGATGGCCTGGGTTCGGTTTTCGGCTTTGCGCGGCAAGGGCATCCTGCGCAAGCTGCTGCTTCCTCTCAACCTACTCAAGGGCTTCTGGCAGGCTTTGAAGGCCATCCGCGCAGTCGGCCCCGACGTCGTCCTGGGCATGGGAGGCTACATCTCGTTTCCGGGAGGCATGATGGCGGCCCTCCTGGGCGTGCCGCTGGTCGTGCACGAACAGAACTCAGTGGCCGGCCTCGCCAACCGGGTGCTGGCCGGAGTCGCCGACCGGGTCCTGACCGGCTTTCCGGATGTCTTGCGCAAGGGTTCCTGGGTGGGTAATCCGGTACGGCCGGAGATCGCTGCGCTGCCTGCCCCCGCCGAACGGCTGCGGGACCGAAGCGGGGCTCTGCGCGTGCTGATCATTGGTGGCAGTCTGGGCGCCAAGGTGCTGAACGAGGTGATCCCCCAGGGGTTGGCGCAACTCAAGGCCGACGAACTGCCGCAGGTGGTGCATCAGGCCGGCGAACAGCATCTGGACGAATTGAAGGCCCATTACGCGGCAGTGGGAATCCACGCCCATTGCGTGGCTTTCATCGAGGATATGGCAGGTGCCTACGAATGGGCCGACCTGGTGATCTGCCGGGCAGGGGCGCTGACCATCGCCGAGCTGGCCGCGGCGGGCGTACCGGCCATCCTGGTGCCGTTTCCCCATGCCGTGGACGATCACCAGACGGGCAATGCCAAATTCCTGGTCAATGTTGGCGGCGCCTTCCTGCTGCCTCAAGGCGAGCTCACGCCGGAGTCGGTGGCGTTGATCCGCAACTACAGCCGCAGCCAGCTTCTGGAAATGGCCGAGAAGGCCAGGAGCCTGGCCAAGCCCGATGCTACCGAAGCGGTGGCCAACCTCTGCGCGGAGATCGCCAAGTGAAGCACAAGGTCAAACATATCCATTTCGTGGGCGTCGGCGGCTCGGGCATGAGCGGCATCGCCGAGGTGCTGGCGAATCTGGGATACACCGTGTCGGGGTCGGATCTTGCGGCCAGTGCCACCACCCGTCGGCTGGAGGCGCAAGGGGTGAAGGTCTTCGTCGGTCACGCCGCCGCCAACGCTCACGGTGCCGACGCCGTGGTCGTTTCCACTGCAGTGAAGGCGGATAACCCCGAAGTGCAGGCGGCCCGGGAGCGCCACATTCCCGTCGTTCCCCGCGCCCAGATGCTGGCCGAGCTGATGCGCCTCAAGCAGGGCATCGCCATCGCGGGCACCCACGGCAAGACCACCACCACCAGTCTGGTCACCAGCATTCTGGCCGAAGGCGGCATCGACCCCACTTTCGTCATCGGCGGCCGCTTGAACGCGGCCGGCGCCAACGCCAAGCTGGGTCAGGGAGATTTCCTGGTGGCCGAGGCCGACGAATCCGACGCCTCCTTCCTTTATCTGTCGCCGGTCATTTCCGTGGTCACCAATATCGATGCCGACCACATGGAAACCTATGGCCACGACTTCGAGCGTCTTAAAGCGGCCTTCGTCGATTTCCTCAGCCGCCTGCCCTTCTACGGTGTGGCGGTGCTCTGCGCCGACGACCCCAACGTGCGGGCCATCCTGCCTGCGGTCCCCAAGCAGATCGTGACCTATGGCCTCGACCCGGAAGCCAACGTCCATGCCGAGAACGTGCGGGCGGTAGGAGGCCAGATGCACTTCGAAGCTGTCAGGGTCAACGGCAGCGTTTCGCGCCTCCCCATTACCCTCAACCTGCCGGGCATGCATAACGTCCTCAATGCCCTGGCGGCGATCGCCGTCGCCACCGAGGTGCAAGTACCGGACGCTGCCATCATCAAAGCCCTGGCCGAGTTCAAGGGCGTCGGCCGGCGATTCCAGCGCTATGGCGAAGTGGTCTTGACTGAGGGCGGCTCCTGTACGGTGATCGATGATTACGGCCACCACCCGGTCGAGATGGCGGCGACCCTGGCCGCGGCCCGCGGAGCCTTTCCGGGTCGCCGGCTGGTGCTGGCGTTCCAGCCTCACCGCTATAGCCGTACCCGGGATTGCTTCGAAGACTTCGTCAAGGTGCTGTCCACCGTCGATGTCCTGCTGCTGGCCGAAGTCTATGCCGCCGGCGAAGCGCCCATCGTGGCCGCCGACGGTCGCTCCCTCGCCCGCGCCCTGCGCGTGGTCGGCAAGGTGGAGCCCGTTTTCGTCGAGGACATCGCGGCCATGCCGCAGACGATTCTGGACGTTGCCCGGGACGGCGACGTGGTGCTGACCATGGGCGCCGGTTCCATCGGCGCGGTTCCCGGCAAATTGCTTGAAGGAAAGCATTCGTGAACGAATTCGGCAAAGTGGCGGTGCTTTTCGGCGGAACGTCCGCCGAGCGGGAGGTTTCGCTCAACAGTGGATCCCGGGTGCTCGCCGCCCTCCAGGGGCAGGGCATCGATGCCCACCCCTTCGACCCGGCCAACCAGCCGCTCGACGCGCTTAAAGGTTACGACCGGGCCTTCATCGCCTTGCATGGTCGCCATGGGGAGGACGGCACCATCCAGGGCGCTCTGGAGATGATGCATATCCCCTACACCGGGCCCGGTGTGCTGGCATCGGCTCTGGCCATGGACAAGTTCCGCACCAAGCTGATGTGGCGGGCTGCCGGTCTGCCGATTCCCGAATACGCCGTCCTCACGGCCGCTTCGGACTTCGCCGAGGTCGAGGAAGACCTCGGCCTGCCGCTCTTCGTCAAGCCGGCGCGGGAGGGTTCCTCGATCGGCGTGACCAAGGTCAAGGCGCGGGGCGATCTGGCGGCTGCCTATACGGAGGCGGCCCGGCACGATCCGCTCGTGATCGCCGAAAAGGCAGTCCTGGGAGGCGAGTACACCGTCGGCATCGTCGGCGACGCAGCGCTGCCCATCATCAAGATCGAGCCCGCTACAGACTGGTATGACTACGAAGCCAAGTACCTCCGCGACGATACCCGATATCTCTGCCCTTGCGGCCTTCCCGCCCAACAGGAGGAGCGCATACGCCGACAGGCGCTGGAGGCCTTCCGCATCCTCGGCGGACGCGGCTGGGGACGGGTCGATTTCCTGATGGACGAAGAAGGGCGCCACTACTTCCTGGAAGCGAATACCGCTCCCGGTATGACCGACCACTCCCTGGTGCCCATGGCTGCCCGCGTCGCCGGCATGGAATACCCGGATCTCGTGCGCCGGGTCCTCGAACTGGCTTCCCACGACTGATATGCCACTCCATGTGGAACAAACCCCACGTCCTCAATGCCCTGGCGGACCTGCTGTTTCTGGTGGGGCTGGCAGCCTTGCTCGCGGTTGGGGCGGTCTGGCTGGTGAG